>JBFEOQ010000032.1:0-20749 GCA_041550515.1 Thermoplasmatota archaeon
CTTTATTTCTTTTCTAAACTCTTTCCAAAATTTATGAGAAGGACCTATTACATGATCAAGTCTGAACCCATCAAAACCAAGGGAAAGCCAATATTTTGCAGCTCCTATTATATGATTCCTTGCATCAACATTTTTTAGATTTATTTTTGGAAGTTGTCTGATACTTAAAAAACACTGATAGTAATCTGGCCATTTCTTAAAATAAAACCAATCTTTGAATTCACTATTTTTATTTCTTTGCGCATCAATGAAAAATGGATGAATACTTGAACAATGATTTCCAACAAAATCAGCTATTAATTTAATATTCATTTTATGAGCCAAATCTATAAGCTCTTTTAGATCATCTATAGTTCCAAAATGTTGGTCAACCTTAAAAAAATCTGTTATATGATAACCATGATACTCACTACATTTGTAAAAAGGTGTAATCCAGATAGTATTAATACCAAGTTCTTTTAAATAAGGCAGTTTTTCAGTTATCCCCTTTAGGTTACCTCCTAAAAATTGTGGTTTATTCCAATTGTTAGTTTTTTTAAAACCAGCAAATCTATCAATTAATATTTGATAAATAATTGAATCTTTAAACCATGAGATCTTACTCATTATATAATATAATACTTACTTTGTTAAAGAATTTTTGATAAATCTTGTTTTAGAATTCATATCTAGCGGCATTTTACCTCACTAAATATAATGATTATGATAAGCTCTGAGTAATAATTCTCCCCATTCTTTTATAACTATCATAATATTTAAATTTATAAAGTAAAAAAGTGCAGGGGACGAGATTTGAACTCGCGGACCTCTACAGGACAAGGCCCTCAACCTTGCGCCGTTGACCGTGCTTGGCTACCCCTGCAAGGATAAAACAGAATTCTCAAAATAATAAAAACCCTATTTATATTTTATTAAGATCAATACCACAAATTTCAGATAATTCCTTATGAAGTTTTACTAGATGAATAGCATAATTTTTAAGACCTTTTGAAAGTGCTTTTTCAATTTCTTTTTCAATCGGTTGTCTTTTATTTGCATTAACAAGATTATCTGCATGACAAACAATTTTTTCTTCCAGAGAAGTAGGTAAAAAATCTTTTATTGGTAATCCCAATTGTTTAGCATCGTTTCTTAAAATACCTGCACCAATATGACATTCAATGATTCCTATAACAGATTTATCAAGACCTAATTGTTTTGCAATTTTTACACCTTCAATTGCATGATGAATACCATGAGTTTTTGATCTTCCAATATCATGAAGCAGTGAACCTGCTTCAACAAGTTCTACATTAGCACTTGCTTTTTTGGCAATCTTTACTGCAATATCTCTTACACTTATACAGTGGTTTATTACTTTTTTTGAGCACCCTGCATTTTTTAGTAAATCAATACATTTATCTGGTGATGGGATGTAGCTCATTTTCAAAAACCTTTTATTTCAATTTTTTAGTTATAACTTTTTTACCTCTATTAACTGGTATAATTTCTATTTCTCCATTAAATTTTTTATAAATCCATCTACCATTTGTTATTCTATCAAGAAAAACAGCTAGAGCAGCGGCTTCTGAATGAGGTTGATTTCCAACTGCAACGTTAAAATCAGCAATATTAAAAATATATTTAGGTACTTTTTCGGCTCCTACAATAATTAAAATATCTTTTTTTATATCAATTTTTTTAATTACTTGATCTAATTTTTCACCATACATTGTTAAGTGAATAATAATTCCTTTCCATTCATCTATTATTTTTTTAGGTTTTACACCTGTTTTTATTTTAAAATTTCCACCAAAACGTTTACAAGTACTTAGAATCGTTGCTTCTATTTTTTTATCAATTTTATCAATAAATATTTTATCTGCTCCAAAAGCTCTTGATACAAGGGCACAATGTGTAGTGATCCTTTTATCTCTATGGATTCTATGTCCTATTCGCAGAATTGTTATCATAAATAAAAATATTTTTTTATTTTTTCTTCTGTTTTTGTATAACTTTATCTACTGTTTTATCTATTTCTGATGTTGGTTTTTTAGCACGCGTTATATGTAGTTTATCAATTTTTTTCTCAATTGAATCTACATCTCTCCAACGTATTTCGTTATCTAAAGAACCTATGGTATTTGTTTTTTTAGAAGATTTAGTACTAGTATGAAGTGTTTCTTTGTATTCTGCAATTGGTTTATTCTCTGGTATATATTCTTCATCATCTATTTCTATTCTTTTTGTTTCAACTGTAGTAAAGCTTTCATTTTCAGGTTTTAATCTTTTTAAAAAATTCCATTTTGTCATTACAATATAATCTCCCAAATATAAATTATTACAGATTACAGTTAAATGTTTTTTATTGATAAATGTTTTCTTAAAAAAAAAAAGAAATAGCTATTATGGCCATTCCCATTCAAAAGAGTTATAATTAATTCTACTCCAATCATCAATATCGGGATTTGCTCTTGATCCATTTGAATAATCGACTAATTTGTACATCCATCCATAGTTCATACAGCTTTTATATGGTCGGTTTTGCCAATAACCTAGTTGCCATGGATATTTACTATAAGGATCATGACCTGGTATCGGGTTAAATGCAAATGTATGACCTAATTCATGCATATAAGCACTACCATAAACAATATCTCTATCTAAGTTGGGGTAAGTATTTAATTTCTCCTCCATACCTGAACTTGCAATTTGATATGCATTTGAACGGAACATGTAACCAGGTACATCTTCGAAATATATTACTAAGCCATAGTGAAAAACTCCTCGCCTCCAGTTATTCTCATTAGTATGTAAGAAATAATTATAATATATGTTATGTAGGTCATGTCGACCTATATCCCCATCAAAGGGAACTAGATCATATCCCCCCATTTCGCCCATATCTAAATGATATACTATATTTTGTCTGTCAAATGCTGTTTGAATAAGTTCTTTTGCAGTTACAGGAAAATAGGTTTTTTCACCATTTGGACCATCAGCCATTTTATCCATTTCAACAAAAACATCTTTTCTGAATGGATCTGAAAACCATTCTGATGTTAGATATTCCTCATAATTATTTATACTATCCGTATCAGGGTCAAGGTTTGTATGATCTTCTGATATAAATGGATTGTAACCCCATTTATATTCCCATTCAACTGGTATTTTATCTCCATCAGGATCTCCTGAATTTTTTATTTCAGGATTAGTATCATAAATATTTACTTCAGTCCAATATGGAATATTGTCGTCGTCATAGTCATTTTGATAAATATTAAACCATAATTCACAGTCATTATCATTTTCATATATTGTTCCATCATCTGTTCCACTTAGTCGCCCATAACCACTGTTATCCCCAAGTTCATCATCTCCAGTCCAATGACCAGTTTTAATATTATAAAATATTTCTACATCCCTACCATCATCTGAATTTCCTTCATCTGGACTTATATCACAAAATACATCATTATTTGCTGAGTCTAACAATTGTATATTAATACTTACTAATTCTTCTTCATCAGGGACATTTAATGTTGCACTCCATTCAGGGTTGTAGATATATTTTGTATTACTCCAAATTTTACTAATATATTCTTCATTGTTTATGTAGACTTTTACATAGAAACTAGGGGTATCATCAAAAAAAGTATTTCCAAATAATATTTTTTTAAATAAAAATGTATTAAGAATTCCTTTAAAAGGATCTGATGGTTCTTCTTTTTCTAAAAAACGAATTGTTTTAACTTCTAATGTAACTGTTATATCAACTAGTGGATCAAAATCTGTATGAATAATGTTTGTATTACTTGATGAATTAACAGTTGAACTAATATTTAAAAATAAGGCCAAAACTAAACAATAAATTGTAATTTTTTTCATAATTAACACTACTTAATTATATAAAGAATAAATCATATAAAAATCTTTGGTTTTAATACTATTTAACGACAACATTAAAATAACTTTATAGATTAATATCAAGGAAATAATAATTTAGGGCTTATGGTCTAGTGGTTATGACGTTGCCTTCACATGGCAGAGGTCGCCGGTTCGAATCCGGCTAAGCCCACTACTCTCCACAGGAGAAAAAACTTTGGGTTGAGGCTTTTTTTCATGAGCAATTGCATTAGGTGTTGCTTTATCAACTTCCAACCTATAATCAAAATGTTTCAATACACAGTCAGGTGTAAGATTCCTAAAATCAATAGTACAATCATGCAAATCCATAAACCTTGCATATCTGATATTTTTAATTATTGTGCTATCAACAAGATATTGCCTTATCTTCTCATGCTTCGCAACCTGTATAAAACTTGATGTTTTAGAATCTAAGAAGAGTGGAAATTCAGTTCTTTTAACATGTTTCAGGGCATATACTAATTTTCCCATTATCTCTTCCATTAATGGTGGTATATTTTCATTCAAATATCTCTTGCTTATATCTTCTATTTCTAATTTCCATTTTTGATAATTTCCGCCCACAGCACCATGTAGAGCTGTAGGATCTGAATCGTAATGATTATTTAAATAATCATTCTCTTTTTTCATTCAGCCTCCAATACGGATTTCTTTATAAGGTATAAGACTATTATAAATATTAAAATCGGAGATTAAATTCTGATAAAAGAAGATAAAATTGTTGAACGTTCTCATAATAAATATAAAGAGATTGCTAAAAATTTTAGTGTTGTTTGTCCAAAATGCGAAGGTTATCATATTACTATTAGAAGAAGAAAGAAACCAAAATATAGATGCCAAACCTGTAAAAACGAATTTGATAATCCTAAAGCTATTGCGTATATAACAAAAAAACAATGAAAAGAAATTGGTAAATAATACTTTAAGAAAGAGGATTATATTTTAAATTTAATGTATTATTTAGTTTAGTAACTTTTAAAAAAATGGAAAACGTTGAAATAACTTCTCTAATAAAAATTGATAATCAATATGCTTAGAAAGGTGGTTTTTATCCTAATACTCTAACTATTACCTATTCTTTTTATGCGTCTGATCCTTTTTAATACGAGCGGGCATTTTAGGTTTTCTTATATGCTTTTTTCCCTTCTTTTTTGATTCTTCATCATGAAGAGTTATATTCATGCCCTTCTCAATATATCGTTTTTGTCTCTCTTTTTTAGCCATTTTTTTCTCCCTCAAATCCAAATTTCAACTTTTATATCCACACTATACACTTATGGATGTGTCATCATCTTCATACCCAACAATTATCATTTTATTTTTTTCTATATTTTCGTTTTTTATCTTTTCCTTATTTAATCTCACTTGTTTATCGCATCTCTTTCTTTTTCCTTTCGTTTTCCCTCATTTCTCTTTTTTTTCCTTAACTACAATTTCAAAACAAATATCATAAGTTGTTTTTTTATATTAAATTTCTCTATCAAATTATATGGTTTTAAAGAAATTTACTTAATTCATTTAAAATTCTTTTTGCTGTTTGTTTTTCTTGTTCAGTCATCAATTTTGTATCAATGGCTGATTCCATACAATAAGAAAGCAATTCAATTTCAGATTCAGATAAATCAAATTCTAATTTAACCATAATTTTCTTTCCTTTCCTGCAATTTTGAAACAATTGTTTGTTTATAAACTTCTCTTCAACAATTGATAATTAATATGTCAAAAATCATTGCAATACATAGTTATTTAAGTTAAGTGGTTGTTGTACCTCTCAGAAAGAAGTTGGGATGATAGTTTCATATTTTTGCTTTTTTTATGAGCTGTTGAGATTTTTATTTTGATTCCTTTGTAAAATTTTGACGTTATTGTCTAAGTAGGTGAAATAATATGGGGAAATGTGAAGAATGCAGTAAAAAATTAGGTATTTTAGAAGGGTATCGTTATCCTGCATTAGGAAAAAGGTATTTATTATGCAGAAATTGTTTTATTAACATAGACGAAAGTATGAAAAAATGGAGAGAGTTTTGCCTTTCAAATTCATTTAACGCAGAATCATCCAAGATTCACATTCAAGATGAATGGAATAAAAGTTTATCAAACAACCTTAAGTTGCAAAAATGGTTTAGCAACCTTTGGATAAAAATAGAATCACAGTAATTTGTATAATAAGATATAAAACTCCTTGCAAGATTTTATTGTTTTTTTTAAAAATCTCTCCTTAACAATTTTTTATAAAATATATTCAAAAACTGATTATTTCATTTAATTCATCAATATCGTTGTTAATATCCTGTAATATATCCAAGATTCTATTGAAGAAATTGTTATAATTATCAGGATTAACAAGATCGTTATTTAAAGCATCTCTAAGATTCTGTATTTTAAAATCTATATCCATAGTAATCATTTCAATAGATTCCAAATAGTATAATATAAAAAAATTTAAAGGGTAATTTGAACTATTAAATATTTTACAAACAAAAGTAGATTGAAGTTTTTTTTTATAGAAAATGTTATAAGTATAAATAGGGAAAGTAGTTTTATAGTGTGGATTCTGTATATTTAATTCTCATTATTGCTGTTTCTGGACCAATTATAGGTTCCTTAATAGGCGTAATAAAGAAACCATCAGATTTTTTTATCTATAATATGTTGGCTTTTGCAGCAGGAGTTATGCTAACAATATCTTTTTTAAATTTAATACCTGAGAGCATAGAAATTTCATCAATATGGTTATGCAGTATCGGGATTATCATAGGTTCAATATTGATGTACGCCCTGGATAGACTAATTCCTCATGTGCATCCTAGCTATTGCATTCCAGAACCTGGTAGAAATTTACAGAGAACAGCATTATATCTTTTACTTGGTATATTTATGCATAATTTTCCAGAGGGTATGGCGATGGCTACAGGAACAGTTACTAATTTCAATGTTACTCTTAGTATCTCAATAGCTATAGCTATTCACAATATTCCTGAGGGTATCTGTACCAGTGCACCGTATTATTATTTCACAAAGAAGAAGTTGAAATCATTTTTAATTTCCTCATCAACAGCTATACCTCTTATTATCGGTTTTCTTATTGCGTATATTCTTTTTAAAAATATGTCTGTAGAAATTGTAGGAATAGTTATTGCTGCAACAGCAGGATTAATGATTTATATTTCAGCTGATGAACTAATTCCTATGGCGCATAGTCAAGGAAGGAAACTTTGGAGCCATAGCACAATTTTTTCGTTAATGGCAGGCGTGTTATTTGTGATAATCCTTGGTACGATTTGATTTTAGATGCAGAAGAATTAATATAAATAATATGAAAAAGTAATCTAAAAAATTAGGACTGTTTAATACAACGATTCTGTGTAATACGACGCTGATACGTTTACGTTGGGAAAAATAAGTTAATTTTATTTTTTCTCCCAAGTACCACGATGAGTTTGACCAATTATAAAATAAACAATTCCTATAATAAAAATTGGAAATGCAGTAATAAATGAATAATTTATCAGTAAAGATATAACCATTAAACAAAGACCTATGATGATTAACGCTATTCCAAAAATATAAAAAATATGGTAGTTCGGTTCTTTATATGAACCTTCTTTTTGTTTTTTCAAAAACAAAACAACAATAAATATTCCCACGACTATTGCTATGACCAAAATTGCTATTGAAATTAATAACCAATCATACATTTTTTTCCTCTCATAAAAAAGTATGTGATGTATTTAAAATTTCTTATAAACTTTTTATACAATTAGAGATAATAAAAATATAATATTTTTGTGTATTTTAAGTTTACAAACAATTATTCTTTTATAAACTTATCCTTAACAATTGATAATTAATATATTTAGAATGAATATCCTTAAAACAAGGAGTAACTTTTTTCAAGCAAATACTTTCAACAACCTCAGTTATCTATTTATAAACGAGAAAAAAGAATACACTAATAATTAGACGACCATTATGGGGGAAACTGCCAGAGAAGGTGCATCCCAAATCTTTCCTCCTCCTTCTGGCTTTTCTGCCAATTATGAAAGATGTTATTGATAAGATTTAACATTCAAATTTTTTTTAAATATAAAATTTCCATTGACAATGTGGACACTGCCAATAACCCATTTTACTGTTTTTAATTACTTATTCTAATATCTTCTTATCAAGTTCTTCGGATTGCTTTTCATTGACATAATCTTTTTTTAACCTTAAAAATTTAGAAACACTACCACAACCACCTTGCTTATCATCACAATATATAGGATAGATGTCTTTCTTATGAGTTTCCTTAGAAACATCTATACTAATAATAGCTCCACATTTTTGACACTCAAAATATTCAAACTTTTCTTTCATTTCATCTCCTCTTTTTTCTGGCTAGAACTACAATTTCAAAACAACTATTAATTTATAAATTCTTAGAATGTAGATGTTTGCTTATATAACAAGAATTCGGTGGCTTATCCTTAAACAACGCATCCCTGCATTCTTTACAAATCATATGCCAGCCTGTCCCATCATTTTTACAAAAAAAGTTTATGATTCTAATTTGACGGCAACGAGGACAGAATTTACTAAGCATAGAAAATAATTTGATTTTATTGTTTAAATAGAAATTATATGGTTAGTTGAAAGTAAAAAAAAGAAATTTTTGTTCTTTTATCTTATAGGACAAAAACTCCGTATTGACAACACGGTGTTTTTATAAGTAAATAAATGATTTTAAAGTTCAGAGGAAGAAATGAAAAATTATCTTAAACTTATCCGGCCTTATGGGATGCTTTTTTTAGGTTTTACTCCCGTTTTTAGTGCAATAGCTAATAATGAATTATCTTTTTCACATATAATAGTATTATTTATAATTGGTATTTTTACTCATATTTTTGGTTTTGTTCAGAATGACTATTATGATTTTGAAATAGATAGTAAATCAAAATATGTAGCTAGTCGGCCTCTTTCAACAGGGTATATTTCTAAAAAAACAGCTTTTGTTATATATACTTTGTCTTTCCTAATTTCTTTAATTCTAGCAGTAGTATTTCTTTTTTCATTTGTTTCTTTTTTATTTTTATTATTTTCATTTTTCTGTATGGGTGTTTATAACAAGTATAGTAAGCGTTTATTTGGAATGGAATATATCCTTAGTATCGGTGTTTTTACTCTGGGGATGTTTGGAGCATTAACTGTTTCAAACAGTATTTCATTTCTCGCAATAATTGTTTCAGCACTAGGTTTAATGCAATGGTTATTCAGTGTTGGTATATCAGCAAATCTGAAGGACGTAGAATTTGATTCTAAACTAGGTATTAGAACTTCACCTATAATATTTGGAGTACATGTATTAGATGAAAAATTAGTTATTCCACCTTCTTTTGGATTATATGCTTTTATAATAAAATTTATACATATCTTTATAGCTTCATTACCATTTTTTTTAGGATATACTTCTATTTTTATCTATGATTTACCTATTCCAGGAGTTTGTTTTATAATTATTTCAATAATATTGCTTTATCTAACTTTTAAAATTCTATCAACACCTATAAATAAAAGAGATAAAATGCTTATATATATAGGATTACAAGAAGGATTTGTGCTTCTATTAACGCCTATTACTATAATGAGTTTTTTAATAGAAAGAATATCCCTACTTAGCACATTTTTGTTAATACTACTATTAATATTTTGGCCTATTTTTTGGTTTAGATTACTTTTTGGTAAAACAATGATACCTTTGGAATAAATCAAAAACAATTAAAAATTATAAAACAACAAAATGTAAAAAAAAGAAAAAAAGGGTTTTTAGTTTTAGATTATTTGGTTTAATATTTTTTCAAACATTGGAAAACAAATCTTGATTTAAGTTTATATTACATTTTAAGTAAATTTATATAATAAAAAGATATTTTGTTGCATATGTCAAAAAATAGTGCAAAAAAAATAGAGCAAGATGAAAAAAAGATAATTAAAGAGCTAAGAAAAAATGCAAATAAAAGTGTAAACGATATTGCAAAAAATTTGGGTTTCTCTAGGCAAAAAGTTTGGCGGGTAATAAAAAATCTAGAGAAAAACAAAACTATTTGGGGATATGCTGCTGTAGTGGATGAACAAAAGCTTGGTAAGAAAAGCTATGTATTACTTGTTAAAAGGTCAAATAAACCAATGACAAAAGAAATACTTGAAAAAATGGCTCGTAAAGATTTTATGAAAAGAATAGAAAAGTTAGGAATTGAATCCATTGCCCATATATATACGAACGGTGTATATGATTGGATTATATACTTTAATGCTGATGATATCAGAATAGCAAAAACGTATGTTGAAGTACTAAATGGGACATATGAAGGATATATAAGTGATATAATCCTGCAGGAAGTAATTTATATGGCACAAAACTCTGGGATAACAAATCCTAATATTGATCAAATAAGAGACTTCTTTAAAAATTAATTTAAAAACAACACTTGTAAACAACAAAATGTAAAAAGGAAAAGACTTTCAAAGTTTATAACAAAATAGAGAAATAATTATTAAGAAGACCTAATAAGTTATAATAACATAAATTCTAGATCTTAATTGAAGATAAGGTGATAGTAAATGACAAGTTGGGAATATAAAATAATTAAAACAGAGAAATCTTTCTGGTCAGGTAAGGATAGATCAGATTCTGAGCAGTTACTAGCTGATTTAGGTCGAGATGGATGGGAGCTTGTTTCAGTAGTACCATTATCTCAGATGGGGGGTGGTACTACAACTGGATTACAGTTTTTCTTCAAAAGGAAAAGATTCTAAAATATTTGTTTAACACTTTAAAAACAACAAAATGTAAAAAAAGAAAAAAAAGATTTTAATAAATTAAACTGAACTTTGAGTTGAGGTGTTTTTGGTATCCAACCCAAAGTAATTTCTTCAATAAACTTGGGTGGGCTCGGCTAAGCCCATACTGTTTCTCTCCTTATTTTTACTTTAGCTTGAAGGCTATTTTTGATGGAATTAATTTTTAAACCACTTTGTGATGAGGTCAATTATATATTTATATGGTCTATAAGGATAAGGTATCTCCTTTCATTTAGTCATGATTTTGATTTGTTTCATTCGTTCTTGTATAACTTTTGAGGATAATTTTTCTTTCATTTTGAATGATTCTGTCATTTTTCTATCTGAAAAAGCAAAGATATCAATAAAATTAAATTCAATTTCTTTTATTAGATTTAATGTATCCTGAAAATCTTTGTCGGTTTCTCCAGGAAATCCAACAATTATGTGTGTAGAAATTTTTAGATTTGGTATTTTTTCTTTCAATTTTAATAAATATCTTTTTACTTCTTCGATTTTATATTGCCGTCTCATACGTTTTAGGATTTTATTATTCCCTGATTGGATAGGTATAAGTAAACTTAATATTCTTTCTTGATTTGCTATAAAAAGCGGTTCGATTTGATCATAGTACTTAATAAGCCATTGTGGGTTAAAATCTGGAAGTATTATCTTGTTTTCGACAGGTAAATTAAAAAATATTTTTAAAATTTCAACAATGTTGGTATTAATATCGATGCCATAACAACCAATATCATGTCCAATAAATACAAATGTTTTATATCCTTTTTTTAATCCTATTTGCAAATCTTTTTGTATTTTTTTGACTGGTTTGCTTTGTAAATGTCCGTGAGCAAGTTTAATCGAGCAATAGGTGCATTTACTTAGGCAACCTCGTGATATTCTAATGTTGTATATTTCTTTGGTGTTTGATTTTTTTATTTTACTAAAATAGATTTTTTTTAATTCATTTAAATAATATGGTATGTTTCTGATAGAGGTAAGATTGGTAAATGATTTACGTATTGTTTTGATTTTTTTTTCTTTGTATAATGGAGGAATTCCTTTGATAACCCCCGCGTTTGGAATCTGTTTAAATGGTATTTTTGATTTTATGATGTCATCGAGTTGTTCTAATTGATCAAATTCTATTATAATTATGTTGTTAAAGTGGTTCATTGATTCTGGATTAATTTTTGTTAAACAACCGGTAACAATAACAGATGCATTTTTTGATTTCTGTTTTAAAATATATTGTATTGTTTTTAATGATGATTCTTCTGTGCTATTAAACCCGCCGCATGTGTAAATACTTATAATGTTGGCTTTTTTTATTTTTTTTACAGGTTTCCATCCATTTTTTATAAAATAATTGAAAATAGTCTGTGCATCTTCTTTACTTCTTGGACAATTCCCACCGATTACATAAAAAGTTTTCAACATCATTGATATTATAGAAATTTATTATATATATAAACTTATTTATTTATTAGGCTTGAAATGGCCAGAAATAATGAATTTTAAATCATCGGTTTTTATTGTTTTGTATAAAATTTTATTATTCAATTCAAAGTTTTTTCTGCCGTTTGCATTAAAAAACTCGACAAAGAGAATATCTCTTTACAGGAGAAAACTTTTTAGATTGTTTAATTTAGTATTTATTCAAAGAATGCAAATAAATGAATGAGTCTTTGTAAAAAGAATGGTGTACTGATTGCTTTGCTATTCAGTGAAATAAATCAGAATTTATATGTTAATGAATCTTCCCAATCCTCAAGATTTAATATTATTTTTGCAAATGTTACCTGATACTGCTCCTGGTATAATTTCTTCAAAGGTAATAAATTAAAAATCATCTCTTCTGTAATCCAGGCATCACAAGGATCATTATTATCTTCATGTGATAAAACTACATTTACTTGAACAGGATTTGATTCCATAAAAGAAGTAGAAATTAAAAGAAAAATATGTTCCTCACAACCTCCACCATAAGAAACATTCAAGAATAAAAAATTTTTAATAAGTTTAACACTATTAAAAACAAAAGAATCCCTCGGAGCATTTTGATAACTAATATCATCTATGAAAATATCTATACTATCAGTTATGCATCCACTTAACAGGACAAAGATAAATAGAATAGTTATAAAAAATACTAGTTTTTGTTTTTTCATAGTTTTTACTCCATTAAATTCATTTTTTTAAAACAGTCATTTGTTTATATAATTTCACTTACAAGAAATTTTAAAAAAAATAGTAAATTCGTATTATTAAATATTAATGATTAAAATATAAAATATAACTTAGTATAAATAAGAAAAATAAAATCAGATTTAACAAAGTTTAATTAAATATAAATTAGATTATCTCAGATAAAAATCGGATAAAATCATAAATAATTAAACCCAAATATAGAATATTATTAAATATCAATATAATAAACAAAATATTTTAATATTAATAATTTATTATATTTCTGTTGGTCTAGTATAGTAAGTTAATAGTTTTTCTCACCACCAATGAATAAAAAACTTACCAACCCTTCAATATCCTGTTCATTGAAGTACAACTATACTAGACCCCCTCCTTTAAGTTATTATTAAATCTATAATAATGAAAAAATTGTTGCTATACTCATGAAATAAAATTATTTAAAAGAGTAAAAATATATGATTTTAAGATCCATTTATAATATAATTCTTAATAAAATAAGTTCAGTATTTTTCAAAATAGTGAATACAATGTAAAAAATATTTCTAATAGAGTATTTAACTAAGTTAAAAAAAAGATTTATTTCCACCATTCACCGATAAAAAATATTTTTTAAAAAAAGAAAAAAGATTTTTAAGTTATTTATATTCATTAATTATACCTAAATTGGAGTTCTTTATAGGAGCTTAGTAGTATTAGTATCTATTATTAGTTACTTTTCATGATTAGTATTCAGCTAGTATTTAATTGTGTAGTTTCTACCATATGCTCCTTTATCAGGAGCATAATCCCACATATTATTACCAAAAATTCGGAAAATTATAGAATCAAGAATATATCTTGTAAATCCAATTCTTCCAATAAATCCAAGTCTTCTAAATGCATTTGACCAGGTATCAGTTAAAATATCATTTTTTTCAGGATTTCCAATATTTGTCTTGGGTATTTTCCAAGTGATAACACCTGTATAAAAATCATATGTTCCATTTATCCGACTATAACTTCTCCTTCGATATATACCTGAATTGAATTGCATCCATTCATCAAATGAGAATCCTAAATGAAGACTAACAGCATATTTAATATTCTTAAAAGACCAAAATACTGCAAAAGTCTGTTGAAATCTTGTTTCTGAAGAATTAAAAATTTTCATACTTATATACAAAATATCTGGTTCATCTTGTTTTTCATAAAACCAAACAGATTCTATATCAATATATCCAAAGGCATCTCCAGTTTCATCTTCAATTTCAGGGTCTTCTTCACTCCAAGCCATAACATTAATAGGTACAATAGTCAATAGTAATAGTATGCAAACAAATATTACAATTATTTTAATTTTCATATTCTCTTCTCCTTAATATAAAATAACATAATCTCTTGTAGTTTTCGCATTCCAAGCTAAATCTTTAAAAAGATCCATGTGTGGTAAATTCGAATCATCACGGAATCTAAGATGCGTATGTGGATGAATATCTGTTAATTTGGTTCCAATTTCAGGATTTCCAATTATATTTTTTGGAACCTTCCAAGTTATAATATTTTCTTCAGTATTAAATGAACCTTCACATTCAACTTTTTCTATATAATCATTTCCTTCTTCATCGTTTTTACCAGCAAATAATGGAGTAACTCCATTTGGATTTACATGAACACTTGCAGAATAACCATAATAATTAAAATTCCAAGTAACAACATAAATAGCTTCTAAATCAGTTTTTTCTTGAAGATCTCTTAATTTTATTGACACATATAAATATTCTGAATCTTCCTGATTTTCATAGAACCATGCAGATACAATATCGCAATATTTTACAATTTTTTGTAATAAAAATGGAAACAAGCCAAAAAGTTTTACATCTAAAATTCTATCTTCAACTTCTGGGTTTTCAGAATCTCCAGCGAATGCATAATTAGGTAGAATTGTTGTAATCAGCAGCATACAAATTAAAATTACAACTATTTTCTTCATAATATTACCTCCACCTTTCCAAAATTCTTATTTAACTCATTGTATTTAATAATTATTTTTAAAGACATCGACAAATGACGATTATTAAGATTTATTTAAAAATAAAATTAATAGTATTTTTGTAATAGATGAATTAAATTAAACTATATGTGTTTAAAATTTCTTATAAATTCTTAAGGACTGAGTGCATCCTATTGTTATTCTAATCTATCCAGTATTATTTATAAATATTTTTATATGAAGAATTTATTTGTATTAGCTAAAATGGGATGTATATCAGAAGAAACAGAAATTGATAGTAAAATAAAGAAATTAGAAAAATTAGGTTTTTTTCAAAAGCAATCCCAAAACTTTCTTAGTCGAAATAATAAAAATAGATTATTAGAAAATGAAAAAACAGATTACAAACTTGCATTAAATCAACTAAAAGAAATAATCGATTTTATAGAAAAGCTATCATTGAAATTATATGGTGATTTCACAGTAGATGATGTTTATAGAATTGTAATCGAGGAGTTTCAAAATTCAAATAAATATACAGTTAGTATTTTATTATTGTCAAAGGATAAAAAGTATCTTAATATTCTAGGTACATCACATACATCTAGTAGATTTAGATCAGTAGAAAAAATTGTCGGATACAATGTAAAAAACTTCAAAATATCCCTTAAGAAATCGCATATTTACAACCAAGTTATTAATGAAAATAAAACGATAAATTTTGAAATACAAGATTTATTAAAAGAATTATTTCCAAAGAAACTTGCTTTAATTATTTGTAGCATACTCGATTTTGAGAAAACAAAGCATGTTGCAACTCCATTAATAGTCAGTGGAAAAACAATTGGTGCTTTTGTAATGAGTTCTACAATGCTTATTGATAATTTTATTCCATCTATAAAAAATGTTGCAATACATATTACAAAAGCTCTTGAACGTGCTAAACAAAATATTGAAACGAAACAGAAAAATGAGAAATTAAAAGAATCAGAAAAAGAATTTTGGATATTGGTCAATCAATCGCTTCAAGGTATAGTAATTATACAAGATTTTCATATTGTTTTTGTTAATAATAAATTTGCTGAAATAACTGGATACACGGTTAATGAGTTGTTATCTCTTCCACAAAATAAAGTAAAATCGTTAGTTCATCCAGGTGATCAAGAATTAGTTTGGGGGTCAATACAAGCAAGATTAAAAGGAAAAAATGTACCTCCTAATTATGAATTTCGTGGTATTCGAAAGGATGGTACTGAATGTTGGATGGAAATCTATGCAAGTAAATTATTTTACAATGGTAAACCATCAATATTAGGAGCTATTGTAGATATAACAAATCGTAAAAATGTAGAACTAAAGCTGATAGAATCTAAAAAACATTTTCAAAAACTCTTTAGTACTATGGTAGATCCAATAGTTATTGTAAATTCTAAAGGAAACTTTTTAGATGTAAATAAAAAAGTTGAAGAAATAACTGGTTTGAAAAGAGAATATTATATTGGAAAAAATTTTTTAAAAACTAAAATTGTTACGAAAAAAAGTAAACTAATTTTACTTAAAAATTTGCTATTAAGAATGGCAGGGGAAAAAATTAAGCCATATGAAATTGAGATTATAACAAGAGATGGTAATAGAATTCCATTTGAAGTAAATGCTCAAAAAATAGATTATTTTGGAAAAAATGCAGACATAGTTTCATTTAGAGACGTTTCTGAGCGTAAAAAGGCTGAAAAAGAGTTAAAAGAAGCTCATGATAAACTTAAAAGCTTAAATAAAGAGCTAGAAAAAAAGGTTGAAATGAGAACTTCTGAGATAAAACATTTATTACATCAAAAAAATGAGTTTATTAATCAACTTGGACATGATCTTAAAAATCCATTAAATCCGATTGTTAACCTTTTACCTATTTTAGAAAAAAGTGAATCAGATAATAAAAATAAAGAAATCTTCAAAGTTTTAATAAGAAATGCAAATTATATGAAAAAACTTGTTACCAAGACAATTGATTTGGGAAGATTAAATTCATCTTATACAAAATTTTTCTTTGAAGATGTTAACCTATTTTCTCAGTTTAATAATATTATTAGTGATAATGAGATTATATTTAAAGAAAAAAATATTCAAATTATGAATAATATCCGTGATAACATTACTGTATATGCTGATAAATTTCGGATGGATGAACTGATAACAAATTTATTAAACAATGCTGCAAAATACACAAAATGTCAAGGTAATATTACACTGGATGCAAAAACCATAAATAATAATATTATAGTTTCGATTAAAGATAGTGGTGTAGGTATGACTAACGAGCAGTTAAAACACATTTTTGATGAGTTTTATAAAGTTGATCCTGCTCGGCATGATTTTGATAGTAGTGGTCTGGGTTTATCGATATGTAAGCGCATTGTTGAAATACATAAGGGTAAGATATGGGTGGAGAGCAAAGGTCTTGGTAAAGGATCAACCTTTTATTTTACCATACCAAAAAATAAAGAAGATTATAAAAAATCATCTATGGAATATATTTATAATCAAATAGATGAAATATATGAAAAAAATATTGAATCAAAAAATAAAAAGGAGGTATATTTGAATGAAAAAAATAATGATGGTTGATGATGAACCGGATCAGATATACACTATGAAAAAAATGCTTGAATCTAAATCTGATGAATATGAATTAGTTGGAGTAGAAAGTGGAATGAAATGTCTTCAGTTACTCCAAAAAAATGAGATTCCAGATATTATCTTTTTAGATATAATGATGCCAGAAATGACTGGTTGGGAGCTATACAATAAAATTAAGGAACATACAGAATGGAAAAAAATACCTATTGTTTTCTTAACAGCTAGAGGTGATAAAGTTGCCTATAAAGCTGGTAGTTTTCTTGGAGATCATTTTTTAACTAAACCATTCGATATTCAAGAAATAATAAAGATAATAGAAGAAAAAACAGTTTAAAAAAAAACTATTTAGGTTATCAATATTAAATTTAAGTTATTTATAAAAAGATAAAATTTATGGAAAAGTTAATTTATTCTTTAAAACGTTAATCATTCTTATAATTAAATAAGACTGTTTGAAATCCTCATTTTTTGTTAAAGAATAAGTTTTATTTTAAAATTACTTAATAAAATATAAGTAAAAAAAATTTAAGATATTAAATTAATTATTTGGTTTAGTATTTTGTTAAAAAAAGGAAAACGCTGTAAGAATCCTTGTAGAAACAACATTGTATCAATTGTTTTGCTTTTTAGCATATTGATTTTAAATGTTGCTATTTCGCTTTCAACATTATAAATATCAACTGCTTTTACTTTAATTAAATAATTACCTTTTTCTAACCATGTATAATTAGCTGATATTTCTACACCTGAAGGATATGGACCGATTAATAATTCACTTGAGCTATCTCCCCAATTTATATAATAGGTAATATTATTATTTTCAGGATCAGTCGAATTAAACTTATATTCATATTCTTTACCAATTATTCCAATTCTCTGACCTGTTATTGTTGGTTTTTCGGGTGGTTCATCCAATCCATATGTTTTGAAAGTTAAATCTCCAAATCGACATGATTGGCGCCAATTTTTATTTAATATATCATATAGCCAAATTTCTCCTTCATAATAAACATCAATATTTGAATACCAGCTCCATTTACAATATGTTGGATTTTCTATATCTTCTGATCCATAAAAAATGATATAATACATTCTCTCAGGTTCAACAGTAATATCAGGAAAGTCAAATTGAATCCATGCATAATCATTTCCTATAGGTATTTCACTTGTTGACTTTCTAATTGTTGTTAAATCTTTTCCAGTTAATGACTTCCTTATCCCTATTGAGATGTAATCTTCTGAATTAGTATGTCTATTCAAATACAATTCAATCTTTGTAATAATATCAACAGTTGGAGTAAAGGATTGTGCAATATGAGAAGATAATATTTCATATTCATCATTCTTTTCAGGTTGTTCTTGATCTAATACTTCTATTGGAGTATTATATCCATTAACTGTTGTTAAGTTGGTAGATAAAAGGATTAAAAAAATTAAAATTACGATAATTATTTTTTTCATTTTTTTCCTCTTAAAATTAGGTTTTATATAGATTACCTTTTATTTAATATTACCTCCTTAAATTTATAAAATAAAAAAATTATTTAATTAACATAAACATGAAAGTTAGAAAAAAAATTCTTTAAAAGAATTTCCAAGCATTTATTAATAATCTATTAATATTTTCATTTTCATCATAAACATGGATTTCTAAATCGTGATTGCCAAATGTTCTATTATTCCAGATCCATTCATATGGTGTAGTATCTATGGATTTTATTAAATTGTTATCAAGGTAAAGTAAAATTTTATTTACATCAGAAAGGTTTTCAGTGGTTATTCTAACTGTTATCTTTCCAAATATAATTGTATTTTGTTTTAAGGGTATGAACTCTTTATTAAAAATATATATAAATCCTAATTTTGGTTTCTCAAGTGTTGCCAAAGGTGGGATATTATCAGAGTATCTGCATGTATAAAAATTTATGTTATATTCATCTATAGAGTTATTTATAAGTTCAGTTATAATAATTTTATCACTATCATCAATTGTAACACCATGAAAAATACTGTTAAAACTTGGTTTTTTCATACATATTTCGTTACCATTTTTGTCATAGATAATCATGCATGGTTCATATGAATTCTAACTATATTTTGGACCAACGGTTATAATATTATCTTTTGAATCAACAGCTGCATCCTGAGAATATTCTCCATCTAAAGTATCATATTCATGCTCCCATAATAAGTCACCATTTTTATTAAATTTCATAGTTAGCCAGCTAGATGATTCTGTATCCTCTGAGTATCCATATCCTGTTAGAATTATATTTTCCTCGGAGTCTAATTCCATATCATACATCTGATTTCCATTATCATATGTTTGAGTCCATTTTTGATTACCATTGCTATCATATTTGATTATATACCATCCTTGATCAAAAAAAGAAGCGCTAAAACCTCCAACAAAAATTTCATCATTTGAATTTACTACTACATCAGATCCTAATGAAATTAATGCTTCATTAAAAGTTTTATTCCATATTTCAATACCATCGCTATCCATTTTAGATGTCCAACAATTAAAATAAGCATAATCCAAGTTACCATATCCGCCAGTTAAGATGATATTATTATTTGAGTCAATTGCTATTCCACCTGGAAAACTTCCATTAACATTTTCCCATAGATATGATTTATTCCATTGTTTAATACCATCTTTGTTATATTTAATAAGATGAAAATCAAAATTAAAATTTTCTTCATTTGTAATTGAACTAAAATTTAAACCAAAAACTATAATATTATCATTAGAATCTAATGCTAAATCCCATGCATAATCAATTCCACCATTATAGGTAACATTCCATATTTCTTCACCATCAGTATTATATTTTATTGTTAGAAAATCCCCTTCCTTTGAATTTATATTATAAGTGTAACCGGTTACGATTATGTTTCCTTCTGAGTCGACTATAACTTTATTAGATACATCTTCATCATCCTTATCAAATATTAGAGGCCAATTTGAGTTAATATTATTATAAAAATTTTTTCGGATATTCCTATCATTAAAAATATTCTTATATACTAGAGTAATATCTGGTATTTTAATATTTATCTCTCCAGAAACACTAGAACCCAAAGTAATAACAATAGAAAATAAAATTATTAAAACAAAAATAACAGAAACAATTTTTTTCATATTTTCTCCCCCTTCAAATATATAATTAATATAAAGAGATAAAATTTAAATTTTTTTTA
>JBFEOQ010000033.1:0-20213 GCA_041550515.1 Thermoplasmatota archaeon
GATACATATCTTGGTGTCCGTAAATTTTATTCTTTTTTAAAAGACTTTAGTCTCAAGTCTGTTGCTCCATTTTTAGGTATTAAAATTAAAGATCGTATTATCCTTACTCCAAGTCAAATAAAAATCGATGATAGAACTCTTAAGTATAATAAACAGGATGTTCAGGAACAGCTTGGTGTAACATTAAATCTTATACAACAATCTTTACCCTTAGCATTTACTACATGTATGTCTTTTGATATGCTTTTTTCATCCGGTGCTGTTAATATGTGGGATCATATGTCTATGATTCGTAGTAGTAAAAAGAAAAAGATTATGCCTCCTATTTGCCGTGTTTTATCTATAGCAGAGATTTTAACAAGAGATTATAAGGATTGTAACACATTAGAAGAAATAGTAAAAAAAGCAAAAAATAAGAGAGATCATCTTTCAAAAGATTTTATTCGAGTAATAAAATATGGAGATGAAATGCCTAATTGGATGGAAGATCCTTATGTTGTATATAATGAAAACTCTAAAGATTCTGAAGATATTTTAAACTACCACATGCCTGGTGGTATGACAATAAAACCTGATAAAGAAGCAAATTCTCATTTTATACCATGGTGGTATGTAATAGTAGCTGATGTTGGAGCAATGTATCCAACAATACTTAAAGCAATGAATGTAGGAGCAGATACTGTTAGACTTGCAATAAAAGATGAAATTCCTGATGACTATATTTGGCTTAAAAAAATCTCTAAAACTTTCCTTGATAAAAGAAAGATTATTTATAGAGAAGTAACTAAAAATGATTCTTTTGCAGATAAAGGATATATTATTGGAATTAAAATCGATGATAAACCAGGTGTAGTAAATTGTGCAATGACAGGTATTATGAGTATGATTGCTAAAACAAAAAAAGAACTTAAAGATGCAATTAAAAAAAATGATAAATCAGAACTTCAAAGATTAAAAATGATGTATCAAAGTGTTAAAGGTGCCCGTAATGCAGGGACTCATGGGATACTTGCAGCACCTGGTGTATCAGGTAGACAATTTAATTTATGGGGTGCTGCAGCAATTACTACAAAAGGACAGGAAATTTTAGATAATACTCTTCAATACTTAAAAAATAAAGATATAAGAGTGGTTTATGGTGATACAGATGGAATTTATATTGGGTGTTCTCGATCTGTTGGAAATATACCAAATTTATCAAAATCATTAGGATTAAATGTTTCATTAGAGGATAAATACTGGATTACAAAACCTGAATTTGTAATAAAAGCAATAGATGAATGTAATAATAAATGGCAAGAGAAATTAAAATATCCTGATTTTGAGCTTGAACCTGAAACTCATGATGTTATGATTTTTGTTAAACATAAAAATTATTTAATATTTGATGAAAAAAACGGTAATATCGAACTTGTTACAAAAGGTAATAATTTTAAAGGTTCTGACAAAGCAGATATAGCTCGTAAAATATTAAAACAGATTATGATAGAAGTTTTACATGATAACCCATCCTGGAATGATGAAGAGATGGCAAGACAGAAAGTAAAAGAAACTATCTTAGAAAAAACTAGTGAAATTGTTACAAAATTAGATCTTAAAAAGGTTGATATTGAAGATCTAACACTAGTACAATCAGTTCAACCTGCTAAGCGTTATAAAAATAATCAGGATGGTTCAATGTCTACATTTGGTAAACGTGCATTAGCTCTTGAAAAACTAATTGGTGAACGAATTAAAAGTCGTATTAAACTAAAGTTTGTGGTTACTAAAAAACCACTTCCAGGAATTACTAATCCCTCTAAAAGTGGTGTAAAACCTATAGATTATATGTATCCTGTTGAACTATTGAAAAATACTGATGATATTGATCTTGATTGGTATAAAAAAATGATTGAAAATTATATCCAAGGTGCATTTGGAATTTCTAATGTTGCCTCTACCCAACAGACAGGTCTTGATAGCTGGATGTAAAATAAAAATTATTTTTTTTATAAATATAATTGAAACGAAAATATTATAAACTAATTGAAATTATCTCATATTAACAGACGTTAATAACGTTTTTCAAGGGAAAAAGATGAAAGAAATATTTTTAAAAAACAAAAAAAATCTCAGTCTTCTAATTGTATTGTTTGTAATAGGTAGTACACTTACTTCAGTAAAAGCGGTTAATTATACCAATTTTAATATCGATCAAAAAAGTAATTCAATATCTTTTGAACAGAATTTTTCAGAACCTATCTTTGAAACTATAGGTGAAAATCTTTTAAGCGTATCTGTAAAAGAAGCAGAATACAATTCTGCTATTCAAGGCCTACCAATGTTACCTGCATTTGTTAAAACTTTTGAACTACCTTGGGGTACTAAAATTATAAACATTTCTTTTAATTATTCAGAACCTCAAGAAATTAAAGTAAGTAAACAACTTCAAAAAGTACCAGTTTTTAAAGCAGCTTCAAATGGACAAATTATATTAGATAATAAATTGACAACAAGTAATAAGCAAGAGTTTTATCCACAAGAATGGTATAAAATTCAAAAAGGAGTAGGTATAAATAAAAGCGGGCAACATGTACTTTTTTTAACTTTTACAGTATATCCAACTAGATATAATACTTCTGAAAATAAAATAACATTTATTGATTATATTAATTTTTCAGCTAATTACGAAATAACAATAGAATCACCATTTCCAGATAAAAGTCTTTATGATCTTTTAATAATTACACCCAAATCATATAAAAATAACCTAATTCAACTAGTTGAACATAAAAACAATTATGGACTAATAACAAATCTAATAACATTAGAAGAGATATATAATAATTATACAGGATTAGATCATCCTGAACAAATTAAATATTGTATTAAAAATTCAGTTGAAGAAAAAGGTATAAAATATGTATTACTCGTAGGAGATATAAGAAAACTTCCTATCAGACAAACAGATGCATATCCATGGGAAGGATACCATGGAAATGGAATACTTACTGATCTTTATTATTCAGATATTTATAATGAAAACTATAGCTTTGCTAGTTGGGATACCAATAATAATGGTACATATGGAGAATTATATTTTAAAGGACGATATATGAGTTTTGAAAATGCTATAACAGTTGATGAGGTTGATCTTTACGCAGATGTACATATTGGTAGATTAGCTTGTAGAAATACCGATGAAGTAAATTTACTAGTTAAAAAAATAATAAATTATGAAACAAAAACCTATAATGAGGAGTGGTTTAATAAAATTGTTCTCGCAGGTGGTGATACTTTCCCTCCTCGCAAAGGATCTCTCCCTTTTGTCTATGAAGGAGAATTAACAAATCAGATTGTTGCAAATGAACTACCTGATTTTAAACATATCAAACTTTGGGTTTCAAAAAAAAGTTTGAGACCAATAACCTTTAACTGGGCAATTAATAGAGGAGCTGGTTTTGTAGTATATGCAGGTCATGGTTTTGAGCATGGATGGGGTACCTATAAACCAAATGTACTCCGGAAAAAAATGTTATACTTTATTGATCCAGTTTATTATACTCCTTATTTACAATTTTTAAGGAATAAAGATAAACTACCAATAATGTTTTTTGATGCTTGTCTTACAGCTAAGCTTGATTTTAATCTTAGTGATCTTGCAGATTATTATAATCCTATAAATTTTGCTTTAAAATTAATAGGAGTGGACTATGATACTTCTAACCATATGCCCTGTTTTGCATGGTGTTGTTTAATAGAAGAGGATGGTGGTGGAATAGGTGCAGTTGGTGCAACTCGACCTGCTTACTCATTTGTTAATCAAAGAGGAGTCTACGCCGGAGCAGGATATCTTGATTGGATGTTTTTCAAATCTTATTCAGAAGGAGTGCATCTAGGTGAAATGCTTACCCAAGCTCAACTTTTATATATGACTACAAATTTCAAAGATTATTTTACAATCGAGGAATATATACTTCTAGGTGATCCTAGTCTCAAGGTTGGAGGATATCCTCCAAACTAACATTTTTTATAAGAATTATTATCGGGGAAGAACAATCATAGTAAATTATTTATTTATTAACTTTATTTAAAAATGGGGGACTTGGTTAATATATAAAAAATTGGGGAGGTATTCTGTACCTGCTTTCCGCTTAGAGGCACATTCCTCCTATCAATGCATCCCGTCCCCCACTTCTTTAGTTTTTTTATAAAGTATATTTCAAAGTAATGTAAACAAATTTAATAATTTTGATTTTATAGAGAATAAGTTAAGGCGAAAAAATCATTTTATAGATTGATCGCCCTTTCTGTCGAAATGACAAAATCTTATTTGTTTATCCGAATAAGGCACCAAGTCCTGCTGCTGCTTCTTCTTCAGATACTTCTTCTTTTTTCTCTTCTTTCTTCTTTTTTTCTTCTTTCTTTTCGTCAGAAGCTTTTTCTGCAGGTGCCGCTGCTGTAGGTGTCGCTGCAACTGGTACTGCTGCTTTCTTGATAGTTTCTTCGATGTTTACACCCTCTAAACTTGCAGTGAGTGCTTTTATTCTTGCAGCATCTGTTTTTACACCAGCTGCTTCGAGTACTTTTTTTATGTTTGCTTCATTGATTTCTTTTCCTGCGGAATGAAGAAGCATTGCGCTATATATGTATTCCATTTTCTTTTTTTCCTCCTTAGCTACTTGTTTTATTTTTTAAAGCAAACATTTGACTGTTTGCTTTTGATATTAGATTTTTTATTGTTTCTTTATTAACAATGCCTTGTTCTGTTGCTATAATAAATGCATTGTTATATGCTTTCATAATAAGTGGTTGAATTGTATGTTTATTTGTCCAACCTAGTTCTAATGCTAGAGTGAAAGAATTTCCTGATGCTAAACTCATTTTTATTATAAATTCTTCAATATTTACATCAAGTACCTCTGGCTTGTATAAAGTACCATCTTCAAATACACCGTTTAAATTCATTCCTATTTCTACCGGGAATATCTCAAGACGGGTGAGTATTTGTGCAACCTCAGGTTTTATTTTTTCTCCTGCTGGAACTATTACTTTATCAGTTTTTACAACAACTTTTCCTTCTTGTATTGCTGCAGGTATTCCTACTTTTTGTAATTCTCCCACAATTGGTCCAGGTTTAAAAGGTGTATCTCCTGCTTTGATTTCAATATCATGACTAATTGTTTCTCCACCTTTTGCTGGGGCATTTGTTCTTGATTCCTTTAATTTTGCATGAAGTTTAAATGGGTTAATATCTGTTGCAATTATTGCGGTTTGACCAGTTATTAATTCTTTTAAACTTGATATTCCTTTAATCTGTTTTTCAGCTTCATCTAAAGCAAGATTTAAAAGATTATTTTTCGTAGAACGAATGGTCGCAATACCATGTAAATTTTTTCTCATTTGTTGCATTTGGGGTGCTGGAATTCCGCCTAGTTGAACTAAACCTATAACCTTATTGTTAGTAATAAGATCTGTAATCTGCTTTACTTCATTAAATTTCCATTCAGCAACATGTGCAACCATAGAATTAAACCTCCCTTATATCAACTTCTGAGAAGGACCCATAGTAGTTTTTATATATACAGATCCTATGTTTTGCCTACCCCTCTCAAGAACACCTTCAATACGTTTAACAATTGTATCAATATTTTCTGCGATATGTTCTTTTGACATATCTGTACTACCTGCAGTAGTATGAAATGTTATTGTATTCTTTGAGCGTAATTTTACTGTTTTACGAAGATTATTAACCATACCTGAAACATCAGCATTTGGTGGAACAGGTTTTGGCATTTTACCCCTTGGACCAAGTACAGTACCAAGGCTTTTACCAATTGTCGGCATTAACGGGGCTTCTGCTATAAAAAATTCATGATTATCAGCAATTTTTTTAAATTTTTTCTTATCGCTTGAAAGATCTTCGATTTCCTCAGGTTTTATAAGAAGATCAACATGTTTTTTTGATTTCATCGCTAATTCTCCACTAGCAAAAATAGCTACCTTTGCTTCTTTACCACGACCATGAGGTAAAATAACTTCTTGATCAATACGATTCTTTGGAATATTCATATCAATATTTTTTAAATTAAAAACTAGATCAACATTTTCTTTGAATTTTCGATTAAGCTTCTTAGATTCCTCTAAAGCCTTCTCTACAATATCAATTGTTTTTTTTGTAGCCATAGATCATCATCGAGTGTTTATTTATATGCACATTTTCTCCAATAAATTGGTAAAATGTAGTCTTCGGGAATACTAACCATATTTATAAAAGTTTGGTTAAATAATTTTTTATTTAACTTAATTATATAATCTTTCAAGTATAAGTTCAAGTAATTCTTCCGGCCCTCGAGCCTTTTGTAGTTCTCTTTTAATAATTAATGGAGTTCCTCCTATATTTTTCTTTGAAATATCTTTATCAGATATGATTACAGCATGTTTCTCAGT
The DNA here is from genome assembly GCA_041550515.1 of Thermoplasmatota archaeon. Lineage (GTDB taxonomy): Archaea > Thermoplasmatota > E2 > DHVEG-1 > DHVEG-1 > PFL35. The sequence continues at coordinate 6,430 of JBFEOQ010000033.1, forward strand.
TATATTAGAAATACTGCTAACAATTTTTGCTTTCTTTAAAAGTTTTTCATCATATCTATCAACACAAGTGAGAAGAACTTTTTTTCTCTCTTGGCTTATTGCTTCAAAAGGAGCTTTTTCTATAGGTATTACCCTGTAACCTATTTTTTTAAGGATTGAAAATATCTCAAGTTGAAATTCATCTATTGTTTCTTGTCTTTGAACAACTTTGTTAAAATTTTCATTTTTGATTTTATGTTGTAATATATCAATTGGTAGTGTTATATTTTCCCCCAGAATATCTTCTATTCTAAGTGCTACCTCAATTGTTGCATTCATACCCTCCTCATACATCTGAATTGTTCTGCGTGATACCTTTATCTCTCTGGCAAATGATCCTATTGACAGATTATGCTCTTTCCTAAGGGTCTTTATTTTTTCTTTATCTAGATTTACATATAAACCACCAGGAGCTGCATATACTTCCAGTGGCATACCTTCAAGTAAATGATTTTTTAGTGTTTTAATAGTTATTGCTTGGATTCCAAATCTATCATATAAGACATCTTCCTCTAATTTTTTAAAACCTGTTTTTTCTCCTATTAAAAGGGGACAGGCTTTTAGCAGTATTGCTAGTGTTCTTAGTTCATTTGCCAAATTCTCCGTCATCGCATCGATATTTGTTAAAACTTTAATTATAAGTAGTGAATTATCCCTTCTTGCGACTAAGTCAAAACCTACTTGTCGCATTGAGTATAGTTCAGATATATAAAATCCTGTATTGCTAAGGGTTTCTCTGACTTGAATGATGATCTCTTCACGACTCATCATATATAAAACAATAAAAATATATGGTATATAAGAATATCGGGGGTATAAAATTATCTGGATAGGTATCGATGATACTGATTCATACAATGGTGGTTGTACTACTTACACAGCTTGTATTTTAATAAAAAGATTAATCGAGAAAGATTTTGATATTATAGGTTACCCAAGATTAGTAAGATTAAATCCAAATATACCCTGGAAAACACGTGGAAATGGTGCAATTTGCTTTAAAATTGGAAAAGGGAAAGATAAAAAATTAAAAATTGGTGAAATTAATAATACAGATATTTTTTGTTATAATAGTTATTCAGAAATCAATGATACTAGCGAAATAGTCAAAGTTATTGAGGATACAATTAACCAATTTTCATGGTTTGAAGATGACAATACTAACTCAGGTTTTGTCTTACTAAAAAAGCAACCCGATTATGAAGTATATAATAAAGGTGTAAAAAATATTCTATCTATTGGTGAGATTAAAAGATATTTAAAAAATAAAAATGCAATATATAAAGGTTATAAAAATTGTAGAGGTCTTATTGGTGCAACTTGTTCTATTGCATGGAATCCTATTAAGGATAAAACTTTTGAATTAATTACATATAGAAGGAAAGAAAAGTGGGGAAGTAAAAGATTTGTTGATGATAAATCAGTAAAAAAAATGAATGAAATTTTTCCATCTACTTTTGATAATTATGATTATTCAAATAATCACAACCGATTGGTTCCAAGTTCACCCTGCCCTATACTTTTTGGAATTCGTGGTGATAAAGTGGCTGAGTTAGTTAATGCAAAAAAAATAATTAACTCAGAAAAAATAAATAGCTGGATTATCTTTGAAAGTAATCAAGGAACTGATGAGCATCTTCAAAGGAAAAAAATTGTAGATGTAAAACCATTTGAATCAGTAATTTTAGAAGGATTTGTTTATAAGGAACCAATGACTATTCAAGGTGGACATGTACTCTTTAAAATAAAAGATAAAACTGGGATAATTGATTGTGCAGCTTATGAACCAACAAAGGAATATAGATATAATATCAGAGAGTTAATGATCGGTGATAATTTAGTTGTTTATGGTGGAGTTAGGGAAAAACCTCTAACAGTGAATCTAGAGAAAATATTTGTTAGAAATCTTGAGGATAAATTTGTAAAAGTCGAAAATCCTGTTTGCCCAAAATGTGGAAAACATATGAAATCAAAAGGTAAAAATAAAAATTTTAAATGTATTAAATGTAAAACAAAAAGTGATAAACCTGTAATTAAAAAACAAGAGAGAAGAATAAATAAAGGTTATTATGAAGTACCTGTTTGTGCTAGGAGACATCTTTCAAAACCTTTGAAGAGAATGTATAAGCAGAACCATAATGCTTTTTAAGTGATTTCTGCTTCATGATTTTTAAAATATAACTATTGCGGGCGTGGTGTAGTCTGGTATCACTTAAGCTTGCCAAGCTTATAACTCGGGTTCAAATCCCGGCGCCCGCATTCATATTTATTACGTAAGCTTATAATACCTTTTTTTCCTACCAGCATACAAATCTTGGAGTATTTATATGTTAAAACTTGATCTTCATATCCATTCACAATATTCAGAGGATGGTTCGGGAAATATTTTAGAAATTTCCAAAATTCTTAAGAAAAAAGGTTTAGATGGAATGGCAATAACAGATCACAATACAATTGAAGGTGGGCTATCTGGTTTAAGAGTTGCTTCAAAAGATTTTTTTGTAATACCCGGAATTGAAATTTCTACAAAAGATGGGCATATTATAGCATTAAATGTTAAAGAAAATATTCCTCGTAACTTAACTATTGAAGAAACAGTTGAAAATATAATAGATATCGGAGGTTTACCAATTGTTCCCCATCTATACAGGACATTATCAGGAATTAAAGAAAAAAAGTTAAAAAAAATTAAAAACAAAGTACCAGCAATAGAAGTATTTAATTCATGCAGTGTTTTAAAAACTAATTTAAGAACTATGGAAATAGCAAAAAAATATAAACTTGGAGGTACAGGTGGTAGTGATTCACATATCCCAAGTCTTGTAGGAGAAGCCTACACATTATTAGATTCAAATAATCCAAATATCGATTCAATTATTTCTTTAATTGAAAAGAAAAAAACATGGGGTGAAGGAAATACTTTGGATTTAGATTATCGTCGAGATAGAATGTTTAAATCAGTCAAACAATTTTTTGAAAGAGGATTTAAAAGGATTTAATAAATAAGAAAAAAAAATTTATTAATTATTTTTTTTCATTGATAAAATTTTTTCCAGCAAACTAATCGATCAAATAAAAAAATTGTAGAAAAAATTGTTGAAATTTAAAAACAAATATGATAACTATCCAGAGAGATAATATCAAAAATTCTTGTGAAAAAATTGCATAATAGAATAATAAATAAAAATTAGGAAAATATTTGTAAAAATAAGAATTTTAACGAAGATTTTAAGATTGAAATTTGGAATCAAATTCGCCTTCATCAATTAATTTTTGTATTTGTTTTGGTTTTTTTCCTTCTACAGTAATACCAATAGATATACAAGTCCCAATTACTTCCTTAGTTTTTTGTTTAAGTGCTTTACCAAGTAAATTATTTTGTTTCATCTTAGCTACTTTTATCGCCTGATCTATTGTTATATTACCAATTTTATGAGAACCAGCAGCTCCTGATCCTTTCTCAGCCCCTAATTCATTTAGAAGTAATGATGATGCAGGTGGTGTACCTACTTCTATTTCAAAGTTTTTAGTTTTAGGGTCAATAATTACTTTTATAGGAACTTTCATCCCCTGGAATTGTTTAGTCTTATCGTTAATTGTATTTATTATTTGCATTATGTTAACTCCAAGTGGACCTAGGGCAGGACCTAGTGGTGGACCTGCGGATGCTTTTCCTCCATCAACCAATGCTTTAATTGTTTCAGCCATATTTTATTTCACTCCTTTTTTTCTTCTTTCTTTTTTTCATCATCTTTTCTTTTAATAACTCTTACTTGTTCGCCACGAACAGTTATTGGTATAGGTACAACTGATTCAAAAAGTTCTACTGTTATTTCTTCTTTTGTATCATCAATATGAGTAACCTTTGCTGTTTCTCCTCTAAAGGGTCCTGAGACCATTTCTACTATATCGCCTTCAGAAATTTTTGCTACAGCAGAAGCTGGTACTAAAAAATGTTTAATCTGCTCAATTGGAATATCTCCTTCAAGAATGTTACGAGCATAAGAGATTGTTTTTATCATTTCTTTGATTCTTTCTTTGTCATAAGCCTCAAGAAATAAGTAACCTCTTAACTCGGGTGTTACAAGGATAGATGGAATTATTATTTTTGTTTTAGCAGCACGGCTGTTTATTAAATCTGCTGTATTTTGCTCTTTTCCAACCTGTGTTTTTATTGTTAATATTTTTGTTTTTTCTCTATTTGTCTGAATAAAATCTTGATTATTCATAATTATTACATTCCTATTTTAATCTAAACCTAAAAAACTTGCTATAAGAGGAACTAATTGTGTTGTAATTAAGAAAATTAAAAAACCTAAACCTCCTATTAATATTATTCCCAGACCAGTAATCTTTGATGTTTTAGTATATTCTTCATTTGTTGGTTTTCGAGCCATTTTTAAAACACGCCCATATTTACCTTTTCCAATTCTATCCCTTCTTGCTTCTAAATTGTTTTGCAGATTCTGTGCACGTTCAATTATATTTTTATCACTCTGAATTGTTTTTTCACGATTAAAGAGTTTCAAGTTATAACACCTCTAGAACATAATGGGCAAAATAAATAGTTATATATAAAGAATTTGGCTTAAATTAAAAAATATAATGATTTAGTTTTATTTATGCAACAAAATCTATACCATATTCCTTATTTTCATAACTTCTTTGAGCAGGTCCAAGTATCTGTTTTGATTTTACACCAGTTATTACTAGCATTGCACGTATGTTTCTCTTAAGATTTGGATCTACTGTAGTACCCCAAATTATTCTTGCATTTGGATCAACTCGCGAGTATATTTCTTCTACTACACGTTCTGCTTCAGATATTGTCATATCTTCTCCACCTGTGACATTTACAAGTGCTCCAGTTGCTTCTGATATATCAACTTCAAGTAATGGTGAATTTAGTGCTTCTACAACAGCATTTACTGCTTTATTCTCTCCTTCTGCTTCTCCAAGACCTATCATTGCAACACCACCTCGTTTCATTATAGTTTTAAGATCAGCAAAATCTAGATTTACAATACCTGGTTTTGTAATCATTTCAGTAATACCTTTAATTGATCGCATAAGTACTTCATCTGCAACTTTAAAAGCTGAATTAAGTGCAAGATTTGGAACAATTTCAAGTAATTTATCATTTGGTACAACAATTACAGTATCACAAATATCTCTTAGGCGTTTTAAACCTGTTTCCGCATTTTCCATACGTATAATGCCTTCAACACCAAAAGGAAGAGTTACTACGCCAATTGTAAGAGCTCCTGATTCTTTTGCGATTTGTGCAATTACTGGTGCAGACCCAGTACCAGTACCACCACCAAGACCACATGTAATAAAAACCATATCTGCTCGACCAATTGAATTACGTATATCTTGCTCACTTTCTTTTGCGGCTTCTTCTCCAATTTGAGGTAATGATCCTGCTCCTAAACCTCGAGTTAAATGACGACCAATTAATACCTTATGAGGTGAATCTGCAAGAAGTAAATGTTGAGCATCGGTATTTAATGATATTAACTCTGCACCAGTGATTCCACTAGAAACACAACGAGAAATAGTATTTGTTCCAGCACCCCCACATCCAACAACTTTTATAGTTGTTGTAAGACTAGACAAAACTTCTTCTAATTCTTTATCAATAACATTTCTATTGATAGTATTACTAGTTAAGGAATTATTTAAAGTATTTTTTATCTTTTTTTTATTCTTACCTTTTTTATGTAATGTATTTGGAGAGCCATCCTTTTTTTCATTTTTATTAGATAATACTTCTTCTATAATCTTTTTCATAATAAACTATCCACTCCTCTCAACAACAATCCCATCTCATGTGAGAATTTTTATATTATTTTCAATATTGTAAACCGATTTTAATTATTAAATATTTCCGAAAAAAATTAAATAATTTCAAGAGAAAAATCAATATTTTTTACCGAGTGCGTAATACAACCCAGAGAAATTCTATCTGCAAAAGATGCATATTTTTGAATATTTTCTAAATTAATTCCTCCAGATACTTCTATTAATATCTTACTATTAATTTTCTTTATTTTTTCTGAAATATTTTTTGCAGTTTCAGGTTCGAAGTTATCAAGCATTATAACATTAGCACCAAGTTTAGCTGAGTTAATTGCATCTATCTCATTTTCAACTTCAATTTCAATAATTTTATTTTTAATTTTTTGTTTGACAGTCTTTATTGCAACATCTACAGAGCCTACTATTTTAATATGATTATCTTTTATCATTACTGCATCATAGAGACCCATGCGATGAGGTTCACCGCCACCAATTAAAACAGCTTTTTTTTCATATTTTCTAAAACCAGGTGTAGTTTTACGTGTCGCAGCAATAGTAATATTTGGATTAATCTTTTTTACCTTATTAACAAATTTTTTTGTCTTTGTTGCAATACCACTCATTCGACCAAGAATGTTTAGTACAAGTCTTTCTCCTTTTAAAATTGATGTTGCTTTACCATTTAACTCTGAAATTAGTTTATTTTTTTTAATAGAGTCTCCATCATTTAAAAAAAAATTAGTTTTAACTTTTAGTTCTTGATATATTTTTTTTGATTCTTCAACTCCTGCAATAATACCTTCTTCTTTTGCAATAATTTTTGCCTTTGTAATTTCTTTATTAAACAATGAATCTGATGTTATATCTCCTATATATCCTAAATCCTCCTTAAGGAAAATGTCTATATCATTCATAACAATATTTTTTATACATGACGGTGTTTTAAGTTTTTGGTAATAGTATGAGACTTGGAATTATTGGTTGTGGTGCTATTGGTACAGATATTGCAATTTATGCAGATAATATGAAAGAAATCGAAAAAATATATATTTTTGATATAGATAAAAAAGCAGAAAAGAAGCTTGAAAAAAAGATTAGTAAAGCAACATGTAAACTCGTTAAAGATTTTTTAGATGATGTAGATGTTGTCTTTGAGGCTGCCTCGCAGAAAGCAATTAATGATTATGCTGAAATTGTTTTAACCGCGGGTAAAGATCTCATTTTGATGAGCATCGGTGGTCTTTTTGATGATCATTTTAGAGATAAACTTGAAAATATAGCTAAGCAGAAAAACTGCAAGATTTATGTTCCTTCTGGGGCAATTTGTGGAATTGATGGTATATTATCTGCCAATATTGATAAAATTGATGAGGTTACACTTGTTACAACTAAATCTCCAATCTCTTTGGGTAAAAAATTTGATAAACGTACTGTTGTTTTCCGTGGCAGTGCAAGAGATGCTGTTAAGGAATTTCCTCAGAATATAAATGTTGCTGCAAGCTTATCTCTTGCTGGAATAGGATTTGATAAAACTCGTGTTGAAATAGTTGTAGATCCTGTTGCTACAAGAAATAACCACAAAATACTTGCTCATGGTAGTTTTGGAAGGCTTCGTGCAGAAATTGAAAATATGCCAAATCCAAATAATCCAAGGAGTAGTTATATGGCTTCACTTTCTGCAATTGCAACTCTTAAAAGAATTACTAAACCGATACAAATTGGTGCATAACTATGATTACATTTTTACTTTATTAGTAAGTAAAAATTAAAAAAAATAGTTTTAATTAATTGAAAATTGGAGATTTTATTAATGAAATTTGAAATAAAGGATAGAGATGCAGCAGGTAGAATATGCAAATTTACAACAAAACATGGGACAGTTACAACTCCGAATCTAATGCCAGTTATAAACCCAAATAAGATGATAATTACTCCAAAAGAAATGAAAAAACTTTTTGGAACAGAAATAGTAATTACTAACTCTTATATAATCAAAAAAGATGAAAAATTAAGAGAAAAAGCACTTAAAGATGGTGTACACAATCTTATAGATTTTAATGGTTCTATAATGACTGATTCAGGTGCCTTTCAATCATATGTTTATGGAGATATTGATGTTGAACCTTTAGAAATTGTTGAGTTTCAAAAAAACATTGGAAGCGATATTGGAACAATTCTTGATGTTTTTGGAACGCCTGATCAAACATATACAGAAGCAGAAAAAAGTGTTATTGAAACTATAAAACGTGCAAAAAAAAGCATAATAATCAAGGATGAAATGATTCTTGCAACACCTATTCAAGGTTCGATTTATCCAAATCTGAGAAAAAAATGTGCTAAAGAAATTTCTAAAATAAACTCAGATTTTTATCCAATAGGTGGAGTAGTCCCAATTATGGAAAATCAACAGTATTCTGAACTTGTAAATATTATAATAAATTCTAAAAAAAATTTAAATCCTAGTAAACCAGTTCATCTTTTCGGAGCAGGACATCCTCTTATTTTCCCAATTGCTGTAGCATTAGGTTGTGATTTTTTTGACTCTTCAGCTTATATTAAATATGCTTATGATAACCGTTTAATTTTTCCATGGGGAACAGAAAAATTAGAGGATATTACAGTTTTACCCTGCTGCTGTCCTATTTGCTCTAATTTTACAGTTAATGAAATCAAAAAATTTAAAGAAAAAGAAAAAATAAAAAATATTGCTTTACATAATCTGTATGTTAGTTTTGCTGAGATTAAAAAAATTAGAAATGCAATTTCTCAAGGATCATTATGGGAACTTGTCGAAACTAGATCTGTAAAAAATCCACATCTTTTACAAGCTCTAAAGCTTCTTAGATTAGATGAAAATAAAATATGGCTTGAAAAATTTGAAAGAATTTCAAAAAACAAAGCAATGTTTTATACAGGCAGTCATACAATCAATAGACCTATTATTTACAGAGTTCATAAAAAATTACAAGAGCGATTTAAACCATCCTCTAAAGATTTTATTATTTTTCCTGAAAAAGATAAGCCTTTTTCAGCTTTTTACTCAGATGAAATAAAGAAAATTTATAATAAGAATAGTGAAATTAATATTCTTATTGATTCATCTCTCGGTGTTATTCCAATTGAACTAGATGAAATGTATCCTTTTGCACAATCTATTTTCCCAGAATCAATAGATAAAGAAACTGAAAAAGCAATTACAGTTTTTTTAGATAGTTTTATTAAAAATTGTAATGTTATTTATTGGAAAGGATTTAAAAATTTAGATGAAATTAAAAAAAATAAAAAGTTGATCAACTTTGATTTGAAACGAATAAGAGTTGTTGCTGATATGCAGTTTTGTAAAGGTGCTGGAGAGGCTTTACTTAATGGAAAGGTCGAGATAATTAAATCAAAAAAAACTGGTAAAATACGCAATATCTATTGCAATGATAAACATGTTTTGTCAATGCGTGCAAATGATGGTATGCTTACATTAAAAATCGGTGGTGGTAAAAAACTCCATAAAAAAATTAAATCTCCTAATCTAAGAGTTAAAATTAATAACGATGCTGTTGATTTTATTAAAGAAGGTAAAAGTGTTTTTGCAAAATTTGTAATAGATTGTGATTCAGAGCTTCGACCTATGGATGAATGCCTTATTGTTGATGAAAAAGATAAATTACTGGCAGTTGGTAGATGTATTTTAAATAGAGAAGAAATGCTTTCATTTAAATATGGTATGGCTGTTAAAATAAGAGAATATTTAAGTAATAATAGCAACTAAGGAAGTTAATAACACTCATTATAATTACGTTTTTATAAAATCTATGTAAATTTTAGATAAGAGATTATTCGACAAAATTCTAATAAAAAATGGACAATTTTAAAAAGATTAAGTTGTTTTTGGAGATTCTCAAATATGGAGGATTTATATAAATGTCTAAAAAAACATCAAAAATATCTGGTTTTTATAAACTTCCAGTCAAGAACAGAATAGAATTTGTAAAAAAATTTTCTGATTTAACCGAAGAGGAAACTGATTTATTCCAATCATACCTTGACATACAAACAGCTGATAGAATGATAGAAAATGTACTCGGAACTTTTGAACTACCATTAGGTATAGCTGTCAATTTTTTGATAAATAGTAAAGAATATCTTATACCTATGGTTACAGAAGAATCAAGTGTTGTAGCCGCTGCAAGCAATGCCGCTAAAATAGCTTATATCAAAGGTGGTTTTAAAGCCGAATGTTCAGAACCTCTGATGATTGGTCAAATACAAATTTTAAAGGTTGATAATGTAGCTGATGCCACCCAAAAAATTCTAAAACATAAAAAACAACTTTTAAATCTAGCTAATGCTCAGGATAAAGTTCTTGTGAGTTTTGGGGGAGGTGCAAAAGACCTCGAAGTTAGAATTCTTGATAGTCCGATTGGGAAAATGATTATTATTCACATAATAGTAGATGTACGCGATGCAATGGGTGCAAATGCTGTAAATACTATGTGTGAAGCATTAGCGCCAATTCTTGAGGAATTAACCGCTGGAAAAATTCGTCTTAAAATAATATCAAATCTTGCAGATAAAAGAATTGTAAAGGCTAAAGCAGTCTTTGATAAGGAAACAATGGGTGGAGAAAATGTCGTAGATGCGTTTTTAGAATCATATAATTTAGCAGTAATAGATCCCTATCGTGCTGCGACTCATAACAAAGGAATAATGAATGGAATAGATGCATTAATTATTGCAACAGGTAATGATTTTCGTGCAATAGAGGCAGGCGCTCATGCATATGCTGCAAGAAATGGACAATATACTTCACTTACAAAGTATAGAAAAGATAAAGATGGAAATTTAGTAGGTGAAATTGAATTACCTGTTGCAATTGGTATAGTTGGAGGTGCAGGAAATATCCATCCAAAAGCAAAACTTTGTAAAAAAATACTTGGGATAAAAACAGCAAAGGAATTATCTGAGATTGTTGCAGCGTTGGGTCTTGCACAAAACTTTGCAGCAGTTTATGCATTATCAACAGTTGGAATACAAAAAGGACATATGAGTCTACATGCAAAAAATATCGCTGTTATGGCAGGAGCTTCAGGTAAGCTAATAGATATTGTTTCAGAAAAACTTGTAAAAGAAGGGAAAATAAAATTAGATCGTGCAAGAGAAATTTTAGAAGAAATTAAATAATACGCTCAGCGATATCTTCTGGTTCACGTTCACAATAATAACACTTTATTCTTGGTTGATCCTTTCGAATAACTTTAAATCTTGTTTTAACAGGTTCTTTTGCATTAGAAATACAAGTTGGATTTGAACATGAAACTATACCTATTATTTCATCTGGTAACTTAACTTTAAATTTATTTACAACATCATAATCCCGTATAATATTTATTGTAGCTTTTGGGGATATAAGTGAAATTTTATCAACTTCATTAGACTTAAGTTCATGATTTTCAACTTTAACAATATCTTTTTTCCCCATTTTACTATTAACATTCATTGCGACACTTACTACATAAGAGCTACTACTTTTGGGTATACCAAGTATATGTAAAACCTTGACTGCATAACCAGGAGTAATATGATCAATAACAGTTCCATTTTCAATTCTAGGTATCTTTAAATCTTTCTTTTTAAAACCTGGAACTTTTATTTGTCTTTTCATATTTTTTTATCCCCCACTACAAGTGAAAGAAGAGCCATTCTAATAGGAACACCATTGAAAGCTTGTTTAAAGTAAACAGCATGATTTGTATTATCAACCTCAGGGTCTATCTCAGTTATACGTGGTAGAGGATGCATAACAATTAGATCTTCTTTAGCGTTTTTTAAAAGTTCGTTATTAATTCTATATGAACCTACCACCTTATTATACTCTTCAGCATCAGGAAATCTTTCTTTCTGGATGCGTGTAGCATAAAGAACATCAGCATCTTTTATTGCTTTTTCTAGATTAGACGTCTGATTGGGTTCAACACCAAGTTCCATACATTCACTGATAACTTCTTTAGGCATTTTTAAACTAATCGGAGAAACAAAAATTAACTCTGCACCATAAACAGAAAGCGCATAAGCAAGAGAATGTACAGTACGTCCATATTTTAGATCTCCTAAAAGAATAATATTTTTTTTCTCGATTTTTTTCTTCTCAGTTCTAATTGTAAAAAGATCAAGTAAACATTGAGTAGGATGCTTACCAGCTCCATCACCAGCATTTAATACAGGTACTTTTGCAAACTCTGCTGCAAGACGAGCAGCACCTTCTTGAGGATGCCTAACAACAATTGCATCGCTATATGAATCAGCCATGCGAATTGTATCTGCAAGACTTTCACCTTTTTTTTGAGATGTACCACTTGGATCAGCAAAGCCTATAACTCTTCCACTAAGGCGGTTCATAGCTGACTCAAAACTTAACCTAGTTCTTGTACTAGGTTCAAAAAAAAGACTAGATAAAATTTTTCCTCTTAAACTATCATTATATTTTTCCCCTTTAGCAAATGGTAACATTTTTTCAGCGTAATTAAGAATATAATCAATTTCTATTTTTGAAAAATCTTTAATAGATATTATATCTTTTCCTTTGAAATCCATTCTAATCAAAAAAAATGAGATACAAAACAAGCTTAATAAACTTTTTAATTGACAAACTAACTATGTTAGCTTAAATTAGGAAAATTTATTAATATAATATGTATATTATTATATTATAATATCTTTAATATTTATACTTACATGTAGTTTATATACTTATAAGTACAATTAAAATAATAAACGGTAATTCTGAGACAGTGGAGTTTAAAATATGTCAACTGAAAAAAACTTCAAAAAAAATGGTATAGAAAAATTAAGAACATTACTTGATAAAAAATCAATAAAAAAATTAAATCCTGAAAAAGAAAAATATTTAATTACTTTAAAAAATAGACTTAATATATATTCTTATAAAAACGAAATTATTAAAAAAAAAGAGGAAATAAATCAAGTTGAGAAATATTCTTTAAAACCAAGTATTATAATTCATACAAACAAACAAGCAGTTAAAACAATTCCTAAAATAAAAATAGAAGAAAAATCGATCCAATCAGAAACTGAATCCTTATTTAAAGATGTAATTATTGGAAAAAAAATTGATGATGATTTAATAGAAATCAAAAAAGTTGAGATTAAACATCCTGAATTTATAGAAGTTAAACCAAAAACAAGAAAAAAAATTGAAAGCATAGAAATAACTGATGAAAAAATAGAAAAACTAACTGAATGGGAATCAATAGAAGAAGAAAAAGATCAAATTGTTGATAAAGTAACTGATGAAGCAAAAATACCTGATTCCTTTAAGGAAGAATCAATACCTTATTTTAAACCTGTTGAAAAAATTGAAGAAGCTAAAGATGATATTGATTTAAAACAAAAAAAATCTCAATATTCTTTTGAACCCGAAAAAAAAGATATAACTTCTATAGAACCAATTATTGAAGAAGAAATTATTGAACCTGAAAAAATAAAAATTGAAAAAGTTTATGAACTAGATACCGAAAAACAAAAAAAGAGAGAAATATTTAAAAATCTAAAAACAATAGATGAAGAAACAGCAATAATACTATTCAATAATGGTTATACATCTATTAATTTTTTAAAACAAGCAACAATAAAAGATCTAAAAAAAATTAAGGGCATTAATAAGAAAAAAGCTAAAGATATAATTTTCGAAATAAATAATAAACTTAAATATTTTGAATCTGACAAATCATCATTAATAGATTATAATATTGAGTATACTGAAAAAGAAATACAAATAGAAAAACAAGATTTTTTTGAAATAGAAAGAGAACTCATATTAAAAGAAGAAACATTAAAAGAACAAGAAGAAAAAATAAATGAGCTAACTAAAACACTAAAAGAAAAAAAAGAAGATCTTGAAGAAAAAAACAACGAATTACAAGACATCAAAA
>JBFEOQ010000034.1:0-19721 GCA_041550515.1 Thermoplasmatota archaeon
ACTACCACCTGGTTGAATTATTGCTGTAACACCTGCTTCAGCTGCAACATCAACTGCATCTCTAAAAGGAAAAAACGCATCAGAAGCCATTGTACTACCTTTAATATTTTCTTTTCCTTTATTTGTTGCAATCCAAGTTGCATCAACACGAGCTGTCTGCCATCCACCTATTCCAACAGTATGTGTATCTTTTACAAAGACTACACTATTTGATTTAACATGTTTTACACATTTAACTGCAAAATCCATAGATATCAATTCTTCTTGTGTAGGATTCTTTTTTGTAACAACTTTCCATTCTTTTTGCGGTGTCATCTTAATATCTCTCTCCTGTGAAAGAAATCCACCTACAACACTTCTATATATCATACCTTTTCTATTGATTTTTTTATCTAAACCTTCTAATTGTAGTAATCTTAAATTCTTTTTTTCACTAAAAAGACTAAGTGATTCTTTACTATAACTGGGAGCTATTATTACTTCTAAAAATAATTTTAAGAGTTCCTTTGCAACATTTTTATCTACTTCTCTATTAAAACTTATTACTCCACCAAAAGGTGAATATGTATCAGTAGCATATGCATCTCTCCAGGCTAAAAGCAAGTTTTTTGCACTAGCAATCCCACAAGGTGTTGCATGTTTAATAATTACACAAGTAGGTTCTGAAAACTCTTTTATCGCTTCAATTGCACCATCTGAGTCAAGAATATTATTATATGATAGTTCTTTACCCTGAAGTTTTAAAGCATTTGTAATACATGGTTCCAAGGTTTCTGGAATAGTTTTATAAAAACAGCCTTTTAAATGTGGGTTTTCACCATATCTCATATCTTGTTTTTTTCTAAGGGTAATAGTTTTACTATCAGGTAATATTTCATCTGTCCATTTACCTGATAAATAATTTGATATTATACTATCATATTGTGCTGTATGTGAAAAAGCCTCTATAGCAAGTTTCTCTCTATCAGCAATACCTAGATCTCCTTTTTCCTGCAGAGATTTAATAACAGTTGTATATTGGTTTTTATTAGTAATAATTATTACATCTTTATAATTCTTAGAAGCAGCTCGAATTAACGTTGGACCACCGATATCAATGTTTTCTATCACTTCCTCAATTGAAACTTTAGCTTTTTTAATAGTATCTTCAAAAGGATAAAGATTTACAACCAGCAGATCTAAAGGTTTAATATCAAATTTCTCAAGTGTCTCCATATGTTCTGTAATATCTCTTCGGGCAAGAATTCCAGCATGTATCACTGGATGCAAGGTTTTTACCCTACCATCAAGTATTTCTGGAAAATTAGTAACACTTGATACATCTATAATTTTAATATCATTATTTTTTAAGAAACGTGCTGTTCCACCTGTTGATAAAATCTCAATTTTTAAATTTGATAACTCTTTAGCAAAATCAGTTAAATCAGTTTTATCTGAAACACTTATCAATGCTCTTTTAATATTCATAAAATTATTACCCAGTGCACATAAGAGACATCTTCATAAACGTTTGGGTTATTTACAATTTCTTTCTCTATTAATTGCTTCCTCAAGACTAATCTTACCATTTATTACATCAATAGCAGTTTTTTCTGAAATCGAAAACATTCCACCAGTTAGTTGTCTACTTTTTTCCTGAATTTTTATTATTTCACCTCGAGTTGGTTCCAATCCAAGTCTACTCTGAACTCGACCACCTCGCATTAACGCAATTATTGCAGCTGCCTCACTATCCCGGTTAGGTCTACTTATTTGACTACCAGGACCAGGTGTAGTTTTAGTTTCATCAACAATTTCAATAGGAATACCAAGTTTAATAAGAGAATTAACAATTCGATTTCTAACTATAATTGAACCATGTCCAATACGTATAATTGTTTGAATAGATGGATATTCTTTTAATATTCTTTTAACACAAGAAAAAACCTTATCAGGACTATCAACACTTATTTTCGTAAGAAGAATATCATCCCCTACTACTGCAACCCCTGGATAATCCCCAGGATCTATTCCAATGTAAATCTTTGAATATAAATCTTTTCCGATAAGCATCTGCATAGCAAGATCTACTGCTTGTTCAACGGTATCATATGCATCAGCAGCGATAACCTTAGAAGTTTTCACATCATGAAATTCACTATTTGATGTAAGAATCACACCAATATTACTAGGAACATGATTTAAAGAATTCAATGAAACATAAGGAATTTTTCTTAACCTTAAAATTTTTAATAAATCATAATACAAAGAAAAATCCTTTGTATACACACCAAGTGTCTTCATATAAGAAAAAGATAAAGTAAGATATTAAATATTTTACCTCTCCCAAGACATTTTCTCATCAAGATAATCTGTCCAAAATATAACTAAATTTTCACTTAATAAATCATCCATCTCTAAAAGCATATATTTATTGTTTACAATTTTATCTATATGTTTTCCAAGGCTTAGCTTTTTAAATTCATTTTCTAAAAAATTTTTTACATCCACATATTGTCTTTTTATTTCTACATACCACCTATCATCTTTTATAAATGGTTTTTTTATAACTAAGTCACTATTTCTCCATTTATTAATAAATTCTTCTGCATTTTCTTTTTTTGCAACTGGAGGTCCTGTATGTATCATTGAATTACTTAGATTCTCCTTATGAATTTTAACAAAAATATAGATATATTTTTTATCAACAAAAAAAGTTGTATCAAAAACTTTAAAATCATATCTTTTTAAATTTTCAAATATTGATCTTGCGGTTTTTCTAATTTGAGGATACAAGTTTTCATCTATAATATCTGGTTTTTCAAATTCTATACCAATATATTTACAATCCTGTTTTCTAACTTTTTCTTTTATTTTTTCTAAAGACCAAGGTTTTAAAGGATTTGGGAAAAAAAACGTATATCTAGGATTTTTAATATATTCTCTACAAGCATTAATAAATAAATCAAAGTTTTCTTTTGTAAGAACACTTGCAACATTTCTATTTGAATCAACCGGATCAATAAATACAAGAGGAGTATTAAAATCAAGGAAATCTTTTGTTGAAAGTGATAATTTAATTTGTTCCTCCCATTTACTTACTTTCTGAATAGTATTTTTAAATGTTTTATAAAACAATATTATTATTTCACATAGATAACCTGAAAAACCTTGTATTTGTGCTTCAGCACCATAACAATTTATTCCTTTCAAAAACTGTTTAAACAATCTAACTTCTTGTTTTTGACTCTGTGATATATTATCAATTACATATTTTGTATGTAAAGGGGTTCTATCAACCGCTGAAAGTTTTTGATCTGCATCCTCGATTTTATAGCATGGAACTATCTCTGTATAAAAATCTTTATAATAACCACGTAAGTACGGATGTTCTGCATATGATTCCTCAGTATCCGTTAGAAAGCTTCTACCTATTGAAAGAGCATGTCTTGCAATTTCATCTTTGTTAAAATTTGTTGGAAAACAAATAAAAAAATCTATATCCATATTATCTCGTAGATATGTATCTTTTGCTATTGAACCAACCAGCTGTATTGTAACAGGAAGATTTCTTTTTTTTATTTCATTTTTTAAAATAATTCTAATCTCTTCTACAACCTCTATAACTTTTTCACTATATTTTTTTGTTGGTATAATTTTTTTAAGAACTTGTTTTTCTATTTCATTCATATTTCAATTATCCTTGATGTAACGTCTTAATAATAATATTACCCCTAACGATATTAAAAACCCTACAAAAATATCTATAAGCCAATGTATAGAAAGATATACAACTGAGATAATTACTGAAATTGCTAGTAATATTCCAAAGTATTTTAGTTTTTTATTTCCTGTAAGTGAAAAACAATAAGCAATAAGAATAGTCATTGCAGTATGAAGTGAAGGTAAACAATTATTTGTAGTCGTAGTAATATAAAAAAAGTTATTAATAGAAGATAACACGGTTTCAAAAGCAGAAGGATGATTATAATAGGTATAAACATTTGTAATTGGTAAAAACAAGTAAAATGGTAACGCAATTATATAGATAATTAGAAAACCATATGCAAGAGTTTTAAGAGATTGTTTTTTATCTGCAAGCAAGAAATATAGAGGCGCAAACCATAAAGAAAATATATATACAAAAATGTATATTATTACAAAAAAGTGAAGTAATCCAGGAATCCAGTAATTTGTAAAATTATAAACAAAACCATTTTCTAAATTTATTATTAAATCTGCATAATCATAATTAACCCAATTTGTAAAATAAGGATCTATTATATTTACTTCTATCAAATGAATTAATACAAATATGATGATAATCAAGAGTGGTTTTATATTATCAAGTATTTTTCGATAAAAAAAATCTAATGTAAAATTCATTTTTTTAATACGTTTTATATCTAATAAAAAAAATATTGAAAATAAAAAAAGTATTAGATTTGAAAACCCTATCAGCAATAAAAACATTTTATTCTCCAAGTTCAATTTCCTTAAGGTTTGTATAAATTGGACCTTCTGGTGTAAGAACACTTTTCTTAAGAAGTATTTTATTAACTTTAAATTTCTGGAAATTTGTCTCTTGATATTTATTTAATAAACCTAAAAGTTTTTCCTTATTTTTTGGACTCTTTATTCTAGCAATTGTCAGATGTGCAGAAAAGGATCTTCTCTCTTTTTCAAAACCTAGATCACCTAGTTTTGAATCTATTTTTTCAGCAATTTTTTTTAAAATTTCTGTATTTTCCACTCCAATCCATACAACTTTTATATATTTTTGATTTGGAAATACACCCATTTTTTCTAACGTAATTTCAAAAGAAGGGACATCTATTATCACATTTGATATAATATCTCCAATTTTATCAATTAAATTCTCATCAGTATCACCTAAAAATTTAAGGGTTAAATGTAAATTTTCAATTTCCACGATTTTAGCATTAAGTTGTATTTTTTTTAATTCATTAATAACCTCTAAAATTTTTTGAGAAAAAGGTATATCTACTGCAATAAAAACTCTAATTTTTACCATAAATTAATCCATTTGTAATACTCTTTCTTTTTATTTAACTATGTTATATTTTTGTTCTGATAACAATTGTATAAGAACGCATATATATCACCAAAATAAAAAAGAAAACATAAGATGAATTCAACGGCAAACCAAATAAAAAACAGATTAACATCATACATGGAACTTGTAAGACCTTTTACACTTCTTGCACCAATAATTGTATCAATTTGCATAATGATTGCTAGTTATAAATATACTCAAAAATTATCAGATATTCCCACTCATCTTCTAATAATATTTCCTGCTAGTATATCACTTGCAATATTAAATGCTGCATCAAACGTTTTAAATCAAGTAACAGATATTAAATCAGATAAAATATCAAAATCATATAGACCAATCTGCAAAGGAATAGTATCAAAAAAAGAAGGAAGAATAATTTCAATATTCTTATACATTATTTCAATATTACTTGCAGTATTGATTAACCCAATATTTCTAATATTTGTTTTAATGATAACTTTTTTCACAGTTACCTATTCAACTCCACCAAGATGCAAAGACATACTATTTTTAAACCAGATATGGGTAGGAATACCTAGAGGACTTTTAGGTATTCTTGCCAGCTGGAGTGTCTTTGGAAATCCTTTTGATGCTTTACCACTTACAATAGGATTTTTTGCAATGATTTTTTTAATAGGCGGCTCAACTACAAAAGATATAATTGACTCATATGCAGATAAAAAAACAGGAACAAAAACACTAGTAAATACTTTTGGATTAAAAAAAGCAGCAATACTTTCATTTCCTTTTATGTTCTTTCCATTTGCATATATACCAATTCTAATAGATATTGGAATATTAGCACCACAGTTTTTCATACTAACATTTCTAACAATACCTACAGCTTATATTTTTTATTTGATGATAAAAGAAGGTAAAAAACAAAAACATCTAGAAAATACACCTTCATGGACGTTAATGTATACAACATATTTTTTACTTTCATTTGGGTTCAGTGTAATTATAATTGCTGGATGTTATTAACCACCACTAATCATATGAATAACAGCTACTTCAGATTTATCATTGATAAAAGTATTAGTAAAATCAGTTTTTTTTACTAGTTCTCCATTGATTTTAACTACAACATTTGGAAAAACATATTTTAATCTTTTAAGTAAACCAGATACTGTTTCATTTTCTACAAAATCAACTTTTCTACCATTAACTATAATCATTTATCTTCACCTAAAAGAATTTCAAGGACAAGATTCGCCTGCCAATTAGCCATTAAAATAACTCGAGGTGCCATAAGAACATCAACATCAGAATCTCTTGCTTCTTCATCATAAACCAGATATAAATTTCTAAGTTTTTTTGTAATAATTCTATCAGAATGCCCATAACCTGCAACACCAGAGCAACCAACAATAGGGATTTCTGGTAATTTTTGCATAATTTCTTCAATAAACATAGTTTTAGTTTCTGCTTTATCAAGTGCTTCAACAACAACATCAACATTATGAAAAGGTTTATCCATCTTATTTTTCATTAGTCTATAATTTAAAACTTCAACTTTTAATGATTTATTAATACGAAAGAGAGTTTTCTTGAGTGCTTCAACCTTATACATACCAATTTGATCAAAAAAATAATACTGACGATTAAGATTACTTTCCTCTACTTTATCAAAATCAACAATGACAAGTCTTCCAATACCCGCACGAGCAAGACTTACAGCAATATTTGATCCTAAACCACCAACTCCTGCAATACCAACACTTGATTTTTTTAAATTCATCCTTATTTTTTTAAATTTTTCAATATTCATAAAAAGATTACCATTTCTCCCAATACTTAGAATCTATGCTAGGTGGTTTTTCACCTTTACCATATTTTCCACCCCATTGATTAAGACTCATTTTTGTATCTTCATCAATTACTTTTTCAAGCATATCAAGCATTTTTTTATCAGTAAAACCTAATTTTTTCATCTTCTGAGGTGATGGAACACCATTTGGCGTCCAACCACGACGATAATATACAGCATCAGCAAGTTTCTGATATTGATCTTGTTTCCAATCATACAAGATTTTTATTTTCTCTGAAACACTCATATTTTCAACATTATCTTTATTTAAACCCATTTTTTCAACAAGTTGACTATCATATCGATCTTTACGACTCATATATTCAACTTCAGTAACTGGTCCCATAGACCTATATGGAATCCAATCATCTTTACGACGACCACGACCCATAAAAACATTCATAGCACGCTGCCAGTTATAACAACGTTCACTTTGTAATATAAGCTCTTGTTTATCAACATTCCAACCAGTCATAGCATTCTGATAATCAACATAATTTTGAACATGTTCAGGAACTTTTGCAGGTTCATCTGTTTCACCATTATTTACAGGTTCTATATCATTCCAAGGAAGCTTACAAAGACCATTAAGCCCAAACCAAGTCCTCCACATAGGAAAATAATGAAGAGCTTCAGCTTTATCTTCAAATGTTGGAATCTGATTATTCACCATATCCATAAAAATAAGCCATGCTTCATCATGTTGAGGACCCTTTAAAGTTAAACCATAACCACCCTGCATAGCAAGACTTTCCTTCGTAACATACTCAGAATACTCAAGACCTTTACTCTCCATACCGCATTCCTCAATTAAATATGAATCACCCCATCCCTTTTCTTTAATCCAGTTTTTTACTCGACGAATACCTTTAGCAGCAATAGTTACAAATTCACCTTTATCACCTTTAGCTATTCTATGTAAAAATTCCATTACAGCCTCAAAATTTCCAAAACAAAGCTCTAATCCATCACAACGTTTTTTGTTTAAAATACCATATTCATACATCTCCATATAATAAGCAATTGCAGTACCTGTTGATATAGTATCAAGACCATATGTATCACAATAAAAATTATATTCAAGAACCTCTTTTGGCTCCCAAAGACTCATATTTGATGCACAACCAACTGTTTCATACTCAGGTCCATCAACAGTAACCTTTTGCAATTTATACGGCCCAGTAATAACCTCAAATCCATCAACTGTTTTAGCACATGCCATAGTGCAACCATGCCAGCAACCATCAGGAATAATTTTAGTAAAAAAATCATAAAAATTAGGTGAATAAAGCTTAGAAGCTTTTGGAAATCCTCCAAATCTATAATTTTCACATGGTAAAAGATCATATTGGTCCATTATCTCAACCAAATGCACTGTTCCTACAGCTCGCATATTACATTGATAACGATCAAGATCCCTTATTTCACGATGAAGTTTAATTCCAACCTCCGCAATTTTATTAGAATCCGCAGGATTATTTGAAATCCCTGTAAACTCCTGAACCTTAGCAACAATAGCCTTAATTTTCTTATCACGCAAAACAGTTCCCAAACCACCACGACCAGCTTGCTTCACACGACAAACTTTTCGGCGGATATCATAAAAACTAAAATTCATACAACCCCAAAAACTATTTTCAGCAGCTTTACCAGCCGATACAACAGATATCAACTGTCTAGCTTTATCAGAATCTTCACTTTCATACATATAAGTTAATTGTTCATTTACAATATGAGAGTTAGTCTCTTCAAGAGGAGCTGTCTCAACAACAACTTTTCCTTTCACCCCATCAACTAATATCACTACATCATGTTTCGCTTTACCTTGAATCTCAATTGCATCAAAACCAGCAAACTTAAGATAAGGACCAAAAAAACCTCCAACATTACTATCACAAATAATATCAGTTGATGGAGAAATACTAAGACATAAAGATTTACCACTACCTGCATACTGAGTTGTACCACAAAGTGGACCTGTTGTAATTATAAGTTCATTTTCAGGACTATTCCAACGAGTTGATGATTTTATAGAATCCCATAATAGTTTAAGACCAAAACCACGACCACCTGTGAAAAGTTTTTTCATCTCATTAGTTACTTTTTTTTCTTTAATCTCATTGGTACTTAAATTAATATAAAGAATCCTATCTGCAAACCCTTTTTGTATCTCCCCTTTTTTATAAATATATTCTGCAACAACTCTATGAGCTCTTTTAAGTTTATTAACATCCCATTTATGCCTTGTATTACCTGTATCATATTCCTCAATAGGAATTTGACCATCGATCATCATTTCTCAACTCCTTGCTTATAATAAACTATTTGTTTGACATCATCAATATTTTCCTCAATAAGCTCCAAAGCTTCTCTTGGACATGCACGAACACAAGCACCACAAGAAATACATTTAAAAGGCTCAATACGCACATCACATTTCCGCATAACACCAATAGGACAAAAACCTACACATGCTTGACAACCAATACAAACATTTTTATCAAGAAAAACAACACCATTTTTCCTACGAACTAGAGCCCCAACAGGACACATATCAATGCATAATCCCCGTTGATCACAAACATTCATTTTATACTTACCAGATTCATCTTTTAAAATATGAATAGCAGATTTATCTCCACCATCATCAGTTTTAAAATGAATCTGAGAACAAGCTTTCTCACAATCTCTACAACCATCACATTTTTCAGGATGAAATCTAAGTACTTTAACAGTTTTTGGAGAACCCCCCAATTTTTTATACCCCCAAAATAAACCATATACCTAGAATTGCAATCCAACAAAAAGCAGAAACACCAAACGTTGTTGGATAATATAATGTATCCTTAATCTTCAAATCAAGTTTACTAAGTTGTAAAACACTTGGGAAAACAAAAGCACCGATAAGCCCAGGTAGCAAACCACTTGCTAAAATACGCGGTAAAAACACAATCAAGTTTTCAATATAAAAACCAACACCAGAGACAATAGGAGTTAAAACCTGAGTTACAACATAACCACCCACAAAAATAAGATAAGCTGTTATAATCCCCATACTAACCTTATTAGTAATATTTTTCATATTATCAAAATCAAATGAAAAACTATACCATATAATCTCAAAGATTGCACCCTCAGCCATAATTGCAATTGCAGAACAGAGATGACATCCTACAAAAGGATTAAACATTCTAAGTGATCCTGCTACCAAACCCATTCCTAGCTGCATACCAGGTTGACGATAAGCAATTCTACTAATAATAAGAAAAATAAGGACAAAAACACCTGTCATGATAGAACCATACGGTAATCCCGCATCTTTTAAAATAGAACCAAATATACATTCTGTAAAACCCCATAGAGAACCAAATAATAAAATTCCAGCGAAAAGTTTCATATTTTTATTCATTTCTTCAACTCACCTCAATCTCAACAATATTTTTAACCCACAAAAAAGAAGAAGTATCCGGAAAATAAATACGATTTTCTTTTGTTAAAACACCTTTTTGTAAATACTCCCAAGTAACTGTTTGCTGATAACCATCTTTTCCTTTAAAAGTATATGAAATACAATTAGAACATTTACTATTTGTTTTTATTATTAAATCATCTAAAGCAACACCTGTTTTTTCACCTTCATTAGTAATTATAGTTCTTTTATTTACCATGTTAAAAATCTCATTTAAAGTGTAATTCTTATCATTAATTCTAATAGTATTTGTATCAACTTCAGTAGCATTTACATATAATGCAGATAAACAACCTATTATAAGAATAACAATTGCTAAAACCGGTAAAATTTTTTCCTTCCCCATAATAATCTAATCATGTGGTATGATAAAATATTATATAAAAATTATGAAAAAGAATTATTTTTCATTAAATTTTCTACTTTCTTGATGTTTTTTAATAATGTTTTCAATAGCGTTTATATCGCCACCGACACCTAATACAGATATATCACCATTACCAATAGTAACCTTTGGCGACTTTGGATTAGTCATAACTGAGACATTTTCAATAGTTTCTTTTTCAATTTCTACTTTACTTTCCTGAGGTGATAAATATCTAAAAGAAGGATGCTTAGGTTTTCTTCTTTTTATATGTTCATCACTAATCTCAAATTCTGCGAGTGCTTTATCAACTTTTTTTTCAATTTCCCCATCATCAATCATTATCTCATCCTCACTAGTAAAAAAACAGTATTATCTACTAGTTTTTAACTATTGTTATTATATCCCTTGTTTCCTAATTTTTTTACTTTGCCTTCTTAAAATTTCTTCATCAGCAGGTCTCCACTGAATGTTTTCAAGAAGAGCATATGCTATCTCATCATTTACATTAATAACTCGATCTGGAGCTAACTCATTATATCGATCAAGTAAAATTTTACATAAAGTAAATTTTTCTTTAGTAAACATAGGCTCAGTTGAGAGAATAGATGCACATATACCAGCTAAATCCTCAACTGGTTTACCCATTCTTGACTCCTCAAAATCTAATCCCCATATTTTATCAGTTAAAACAAAATTCCTAAGAGTTGAATCTCCCCTTATAGTATATTCTTTATCTTTTTTAAAAAAATTATGAAAATCATTAAACCAATCTGCAAGAAGAGAAACAATCCTTTGTTTTTCAACTTGTTTAACATCTTCATTGTTTATAATATCACAAAGGTTTTCACCATTAATATAATTTGTAATAAGAACATTATTTTTTTCATCCATTTCTAAAGCTGCTGGTATATTTAACTTTTTAGAACCCTTCTTCAAAATACTATACTCTATATTCATTTGTCTTTTTAAACCAGGGACAAACCATTTTAAAACACGGGGATTGTTATCAATAGTAACATATGCAACAGTATTTTTTTTACTCTTAAGTTCTTTTTGAACAATTGATTTTTTATATTTTTTTGATGACTTAACAAGCTCCTCAATTTTTCTCATGAATTACAAATAAATATAAACAATAAAGAAAAAAAGTTTGTGGTTGATTTTTTTATTCTTTTATTATTTCTATTAAATTCAATTGTCTTGCCCATAGACTTGAATCTGAGTAATATTCATCAACAAATGCAATCATTAAAGGACCATCTTCAGAATCAGTTATATCTACTTCATCTTGTTTATAAGCAATAATCATTGTAAAATTTCCAATTCCTACTGATACTCTTGTTTCATTTAATTTTTCAATATTTCCCTGTATCTCTTGATATGTATAATGTTGTTTATATCCATCAATTGATGATGAATTAATACTATAATTAATGGGTAAATCTTCAAACTCTGATAGAAACATTGATATTTTTACACCTGTATAATTATATGGTCCAGCGATAGTAGATTTTTTGTTTATTTTTGCACCTTCACCTGTATAAGAAATCATTGATGTAATTTCATCCAGAGTATAATTTTTTTCCTGATCATCATACCTAACCGTTAAAACTATATCATATTCTTCTTTTTGATTATTATTTATATTACCATCTGCAGTTTCATCTTCTGGTAAATTAACATATAACAAAACTACTGCTGATATACAGATAATTAATGCAAGAATAAAAGTTAAAATTTTATTTGAATTTTTTTTCTCAATCATACTTCAACCTGCATAAAAAAAATATATTTTAAATTTTTCTAAATTAATGTCTTAGCTTTTCTAGCAGTCAAATATATCCCTAGTAATATTATACCTCCACCAAAAATTGTATAATTTGAAGGAATCTGTGCAATTGATGGAATTAAAATAGCCCAAATCGTTGAACCAAGTGGTTCTCCAAGTAAAGCTACAGATGCAACAGATGCTCTAACATGTTTTAAAGACCAGTTATATAATGTATGACCTAACAACCCTGCAACTATTGCCATTGCAATAAAAATTTCAAGATCAGTAAGACTAATATTTATTAACCTTGAATTAAAAACAATACATAAAAAAAGTAACACTATTGCACTTATGCTATAAACTATAAATGCATAAGATGTAACTGAAACAGTTTTTCTAATTTTCCTACCACCTAAAATATATAAACCAGCCATTATCCCTCCAAGTATAGCTAGAATATTTCCTTCTAATGTATCAATTGTTTCTACCCCTGGCTGTATATTACCTGTCACCAGTATTATTACACCTAGAACAGAGATTATTATTCCAACAGAATTAATAATTGAAAGTTTTTCTTTAAAGAAAAAATGTGAAACTGGTCCAACAAGTATGGGATGAGCTGTCACTAAAATAACTGAACTTGCAACAGATGTAAAACTTAAAGATGTTATCCAAAACGCAAAATGAGCAGCAAGAATAAAACCGATTCCTATCATTATCAAAAATGTTTTTCTAGGTAATTTCTTAATTTCATCTCTAGTTTTTTTAAAAAAAACAACAAATGGAAGAATTAAAATTGTTGTAAATAAAAGCCTATAAAACGCAATTGTTAAGGGATATTCACCCATACTACTAAGTTTTATAAGTATAGCTGCAAATGATACTGACACGATACTAATAAATAGGGCTATGTAAGGTTTTCTGTCCATTTATTTCTTATTTATGGTTAACTTTAAAATGTATTTTGAATTTGTGGTTTTGAAAATATGAAACCATATATTATCGGGTTTTATGGTTATTCAAATACAGGTAAAACAACTGTTATTGTAGAATTAATTAAAAAATTAACAGAAGCAAAATATAAAGTTGCAACAATTAAATGTTCTGATAAAAAAATAAATCTCGATTCAAAAGAAAAAGATACATTTAAACATGCTCAAGTAGGTTCAAACCCAATTATCTTATCATCACTAATTGAAACTGATATTATTATAAAGAAAAAAATTCCATTAGATAAATTAATAAAATTTTTAATATCATATTATGAGGATTTAGATATAATAATTATCGAAGGTGTAAGAGACAGAAAAGTTATTAAAATTCGTTTTGGAGATATTCAAAAAAGAGATAATACAATATTCGATTACAAAGGTGATTTTGATTATTTATATAAATTTATAGAAGAAAAAATAAAAAAAGGAAGAATAATTATGCAAGATATAACTATAAAAGTAAATGGAAAAAATATTGCTTTATCTGAATTTCCAGCAGAATTTATAAAAAACAGTTTAAATGGAATGCTAAAAACACTAAAAAATGTTGATAAAATAAAAACAGTAGAAATAAAATATCAAAACTAATAATCCAATGAATAAATAATCCTATCTGTATCTTTTCCTTTCGTCTCTCTTTTAATATCCTTAATTTGTGGTATCTCATTAGTATTTTTTACATGAGTTCCAGCACATGGACAAATATCAAAATTTTCAATTTCAACTATTCTAAGCTTTGTAATAAACTTAGGTAAAAGATCAAGATTTGATCTTTGAACATCCACTTTTTTTTCAAGACTTGATCTTTCCTCATCATAAATCTTTACAGGTAAATCCATTGAAATAATCTCATTAAATTTGTTAACTATAACCTCAATATCTTCTTCTGAAAATTTAACAGGATGAAAATCAACTCTAGAATAATCAGAATGGATCTGATTTCCAACAGTTCTTGCTTTGTAATTATCAAAGACTATACCAGATATAATATGCTGAGCTGTATGCATCTTCATATGTTTATAACGTTCATCCCAATTAATTGTTGCACAAACTTGAATTCCAACAGAAGGTTTCTCACCTTTAATCATATGCTTTACAGCATCTCCTTTTTTAATAACTTGTAAAACTTCTGATCTTTTAAAATCCCAAACTATAAATCCTCTATCAGACGGTTGTCCACCACCCATTGGATAAAACGCAGTCTTATCAAGAATAATATAATCATCTTTATTTTTGATAACATTTGCAGAAAAATCTTTTATATAATTTCCCTCTATAGAATCCATATAAAGTAATTTCGTCATAGCATTTGGGTAATCAATTTTTATTTATTGAATTTTTTTGTTTCATATTAACAAAAATCAGACCAATTATTACAAACATTCCACCTAAAATAAAAAATATAGTAATTTCATCTTTAAACAAAAAATAACTTGCAATTGTACTAATAACAGGTATAACATATAAATAAATACTTATCTCCGAAGCAGTTTTTATTTCAAGAGCAATATACCATATCGCATAACCTATAACAGTTGAAAAAACACCTAGAAAAATTACTGCAAACCAAGTAATCGCCTGCATATTTAATACTTCATATATCAACGATGTGTTAAAAATAGATAAAGGTATAAGACTTATACTTCCAAGAAGAATTGCATATGCTGTAAGTGATAATCCATTATATCTAACAAGTAGTTTTTTCCCAGCAATAGTATAAAAAGCTCCAACAACAGCAGCAATTAACACAGCAATTGCAGCATATAATCTCTCAATCTGCATAGTTTCTTCTGTTTTTCCCCAAATAGATATTATTACAACTCCAAACAGAGCAAGAATTATTCCAAATACTTTTAAAAACGTTATTTTTTCTTTTAATAAAAACACTGCAAGAACTAATATGAAAACAGGGATAGTTGCAATAATTAAACTTGCTGCACCTGCAGACATATATTGTTCACCATAATTTAATCCAAAATGATATACCATTACACCAAAAAACCCTAATAAAAATATCGATGGTATATCCTTTTTTTGTATCTTTGAAAACCAACTTTTTTTCAAAGCAATAAGAACCAAAAAAGTAATACAAACTATAAAGAATCTCATTATTGTCAAATTTATAAATGAAAGTTTTTTAAGTCCTATCTGTATAAATGGAAATGCAAGTGCCCAAACAAAAACAGCGAGCATCATCATTAGAAAAAACTGTAGATTTGAAAATTTTTGTATTCTTTTTTCTTTTTCCATTATATTCGGTGGCAATATTTTTGTAGTATATAAACAAACAGTTGAAAATATTTTTTTTAACTTTTAACAAAAAAATAAACTAAGTTAGTAATATTATTATATACTATTGACATAATACCCAGTTTGCTGGAGATATGAAAACCCTTATTTTAAACATCGATCGCGATGACGATTTTGGGAGGAAAGCAAACATAACAAGCCCTATAGTAGGGTATAAAAATAATATTTTAGCTGCAAATAAATTAGGGCAAGTAGACCCTGAAGATTCAGATATAAATGCAATATTCTATGCAATAATGACTTATAATAAATTAAAAAAAGAAGGTAAACAAGTAGAAATCGCAACTATATGCGGAAATATAAAAGTAGGTTTCAAATCAGATGAAATAATATCTGAACAATTAGATAAAGTAATAGCACAAACTGGAGCAGACAACGTTTTATTTATATCAGATGGAGCAGAAGATGAATATGTTATACCAATAATAGAATCTAGAATAAAAATAATTGCAGTAAGCCGCGTATCAGTAAAACAAAGCAGAGAACTTGAAGATAAATACTATAGAATAATGAAAATACTTGAAGACGAAAAAGTACAAAAACAATTTATTTTACCATTAGCCTTAGTCTTGATAGTATGGTCTTTTTTTATAATGCTAGGAATGCCCTCAGCGGGCTTTGGAGCTATAGTCCTCACCTTAGGACTATTTTTACTTATAAGAGTCTTTAGATGGGAGAAAAAAATAATTCTAATATGGGAAGAATTAAAATCCAGTTTTTTAACAGGAAAACTATCAATTTATACTACCATTATAGGAATAATTGTACTAATCGCATTTGGAATATATACATATAATTATGCAGATCTTCAAGCCAAGTTTTGGTTTCTAATAGTAGCCTCAATAATATACTATTTAGTCTGGGGAATAGTAATTGCAGGTTTACTAATAATTTTTGGACGAGCAGTTGATAAATATGTACATGATAAATATGTACCATTAAAATACTATATAGCACCATTTTCCCTACTAGCATTTGGATTTATTACACATGCATGTTCAGATGCAATATATAAAGCATTTTTACCAAATGATTTCACCTTTGGACCTTTTCAAACATTCCATTTTGTTTTTTTCACAATAACAGGAATTTTAATACTATTAATAGGAGCTATAGTTCATAGTTATAAAAAAGAGACAACTCATATATATGAAGAATATGAAAAAAACAAACAAAAAATCCCTGAAAAATATTAAAAAAAATTGGATTAAATTATGCTTTATAAAGATTGGGAAAAATATTATAAAAAAATTATATATGATTTAAAACTTAATTTTGAAGAAGATAAAGATGCAGCATCTTTTTTAAACTCTATTTTAAAAAATAAAAAATTAGTTACAATAAAAATTTTAGAGGATATTATAGATAATAAAGAAATAATAATTTTTGGTGCAGGATACTCCCTAGAAAAATCTATTTTAAAACATAAAAAATTTATTGAAAATAAAATAAAAATCAGTGCAGATGGAGCCACATCAGCTCTATTAAAACAAAATATTATACCACATATAATTGTAACCGATCTTGATGGAAAAATATCAGATATACAATATGCAAATAAGAAAGGTTCAATAGTAATTATTCATGCACATGGAGATAATATAGAAAAAATAAAAAAATATGTCAAAAATTTCAAAGGAAAATTATTTGGTACAACTCAAATAGATGCAAAAAATTATGATAAGCTATATAATTTCGGAGGCTTCACAGATGGAGACAGAGCAATTTTCCTTGCAAATCATTTCAAAGCAAAAACAATTTTTTTAACAGGTTTTGATTTTGATGGAAATATTGGAGAATACTCTTTTGCAGATAATAAAGATAAAAATAAAAAATATAAAAAATTAAAATGGTGTAAATTCTTTATAGAATTATTAAGTAAAGAAAATAATATTAAAACTATCTAATTTTTTAGCTTTAAAAACTTTAATAAACACTAACTTGTTCCACTGATTTTAATCATGACCTTAATTGAAGGATTAATAATTTTCCTATCTATTATTCTGGTTTACATTATAATAGTTTACATATTACATAAAAAAGGTATTTTAAAAAAATATAATATCTCTTTTTATGGTCCAGGTCTACTATTAAGAACCAAAAAATCTAGAAATTTTATCAAAAAAATCTCAAGTATAAAAAAATTTTGGAAATCATATGGTACTTTTTCAATATTTTTTTGTCTTGCAGTCATGATTTTTATGATTATTATTTTTATCCAACAAATTTGGTTACTTTATGGATTAAACCCTGAAATAAAAGAAATTCTCCCAGGTCCAGATATGATGCTTGTATTACCTGGTATAAATCCATTGTTACCTTTAGAATACATTTGGTATATTATTATTGCTCTTGCAATAGCTATAATTGTCCATGAATTTTCTCATGGTATACTAACATTTGCTTCTGATCTAAAAGTAAAATCGCTTGGTATTCTTTATCTGATTATACCAATTGGTGCATTTGTTGAACCTGATGAAGAAGAATTAAAAAAGACTAAACCTACAAAAAGAATGAGAGTTTTTGCTGTTGGACCTATGGCAAATTTTATTGCTGCTTTTATTGCTTTACTTATTTTATCATTTATTTTTATGTCTGCAGTTCACCCTATTGAAGGTGGAGATGTTTTATATGTTATTCCTGAAACACCTGCAGATGAGATAGGTTTAGAAAGTGGTTCAGTTATAACAAGTATAAATGATACAAAGGCATATAATATAAGTAATTTAAAATTAATATTAAGTAAAACGTATCCTGGACAAACTGTCAATATATCCTTTTTAAAGGAGGAAACAATTTTTAATAAAAATGTTACTTTAGCTAGTTATTATAACTATATTGAACCTAAAAATGAATCTTATAAAAATATAAGTTTTCTAGGAGTTATGTTTAATTTATACAAACAAAATTTTACATATTCTTTACAAAATCCTTTTACTTACAATTTCCCTGATGGTTTTCTAAACATGTATGCTATTCCTTTTATGGGATATCTCTCAGGATATAACCCTATTGCCAAACCTTATACTTATACCTATCAAATCAAAGGTCCATTAGCATTTATTCCTAATGATGCATTCTGGGGAATTGTAAATGCACTCTATTGGATTTTTTGGTTAAATCTTGCTGTTGGAATCTTTAATTCATTACCAATAATCCCATTTGATGGTGGTTTTATATTCCGAGATACAGTAGGATTATCAGTTAAAAAAATTAAAAAGGATATTTCAGAGGAAAATAAAGAAAAAATTGTTAAAAAAATTTCCTTAATTATATCTATAATTGTATTATTTTTAATATTATTTCCTTTTTTCTTTAAATATATATAGAAATAATTAGGTATTTAAACTTATTTTACAAGGGGAGGAGAGTTTTATACCTGCTTTACGTAAAGCTTCTTTTGCTTGACTGATATACTGATCTTGTGTTTCAATCGTCATTATAATCTGATCTGCTTGTACCTGTGCTGCAGTTCCCACGTTTTTACCATATGCTGAACGCATACCTTGACTAACACGATCTGCACCAGCACCTGTTGCTTGTTTATTTTCACGAAGAATTACATGTGGATATACTCTTACTCGCAATCTAAAATTAGTAGCCCCAACTTTTTTTTCCATAGCACGTGTCACAGTTATACGTGCTGATTCCAGAGAGTTATGTCTTAAATTACATTTTTCTAGTGCATGAAGGGCAACTGTTGCTGGAAATTTATCTTTTTTGTTACCTACTACGAATTGTGTTATCCTAGATGCGGGAACTCCACCCATATATTCTCTACGAGTTGTAGACATTCCTCTTACATATCTATACATTGATGCTGGTTTGCGTGACATTTTAATACACCTGATTATTAAATCAAATAGGAACAGTCAAATAAAGTTAGTATTTATAAAGCTAATGGAGGTTTTTTATTTTATAATTATATTAATTATTAGAAATC
>JBFEOQ010000035.1:0-19429 GCA_041550515.1 Thermoplasmatota archaeon
AAAGATATTATTTTTTTTATAATAATTATTTTAATTATTTCAGTTTCAACAGGATGTATTAATGATTCTAATAATAATCAAAAAGAAGTTTTAACAATTGGATTTATGAAGGTTGATTCAATTTATCCTTACTCAATTAATACATTTAATAGATATTTTTTATTTAGCAACATATTCAATAGCTTAGTTGAATTCGATGAAAGTTTTAATATTATTCCTGCGCTTGCTGAATCTTGGAATAATCCAGATGAATTAACTTGGAGATTTTTTCTTAGAAAGGGAGTAAAATTTCATAATGGAGTAAATTTTACTTCAGAAGATGTAAAATATTCATTAAATTTTACGATTAGTAACATTTATAAATCTTTTATTAAAGATGTTAAGATTATAAATAATCATACAATTGATATAATAACCTTTGAGCCCTATCCCGGATTACTTCAAAGATTAGCACGTACTTTTTTAGTAATTCCGAATAATTATGATTATGAAAAAGAAGTGGGTAAACCTATTGGTACAGGTCCATATAGATTTGTTGATTATGATGAAAATAATTACACAAAATTAGAGATTTTTAAAGATTATTGGGGAGAGGTTCCAAAAATCGACACACTCATATTCAAAATAATTGAAAATCAGCAAGAAAGAATAAATCATCTTTTATCTGGTGATATTGATATTGCTGAATATAATATTGATGAAAATATTGAAAAACTAAAAAATGAAAGCAATATAAAAATTAAAAAATATCCTCCTTTAGCAACTTACCTCATAGGATTTGATTTAAGAGAAAATAATAGTTATGGATTTCCAGATGGAAATAATCCAACTGCAGATATAAGGGTTAGAAAGGCAATATATCATGCGATTGATATTGATCCTTTAATTAAAGGTCCTTTTAAAGGTTATGCTACTCCGGCATCACAATTACTAACGCCATATATCTTTGGGTATAATCCAGATATAGAACGATTAAATTATAATGTTTCATTAGCAAAAGAACTACTAATTGAAGCTGGATATGGAAACGGATTTCAAATTGAATTAGATTGTATAACTGTTGGTTATGATTATAATAATTTAAATTGTGAGTTAATTAAAGACCAATTATCCAAAATTGATGTAGAGGTTAAATTAAATAAATTATCAACTGATGAATTTAATAAAAAAGTAGTATATAATCAAAATACATCTCTCTGGTTAGTAGGTTGGGGAACTGTATCATCTGATGGTGGAGATGTTTATAATTCATTTTTAATGTCTAGGACTGAAAATCTAACAGGTTTTTATAATTCAGGATATTATTCAAATCCAAAAGTAGATGCTTTTGGATTAGAAGCTTCAATTGAAATGAATTCAAAAAAAAGATCTGAATTATTACAAGAGGGTTTTAGAATTGCTCATCTCGATGATGTTTTTGTTATTCCTCTTTTCTCTCAAGAACTACTGATTTTAACCTCAAATAATATTGATTTTACTCCAAGAGCTGATGAAAGAATTATTATTAAGGATATAAAATTTTTATAATATATTAAAATTATTTATTTTACCATATTTTTTCTTTTTTAAAAATTGATAGCATTAATTATCTATTGTTTTTAACAGTAAATTTGAATTTTATCCCTGAGGCTAACTTGAATAGTAACGAGAAGTATTATTTGCTTAAATTATCAAAATTGAGAGATTTATAATCTTGGATATTAAATTCATAAGCAAGCATAATGTTATTTTTCCTTATAAAAAACACAAAAAATTTATAAAAATTGATATTTCTTCTAATATTCATAAAAGGGAGCATCGTACCTATTTCAATTTACAGGAAAATACTTTTTCAAATAACATCTTTTTTAATTAGTTATCAAATTGATTTAATTTTTCATTTTACAAATAACTTTGCAATGCAAAGTATTATATATTACAAATGACATACATATATTGTAGTGATAAAAATGATTGAAAAAATAGATTTAATAAAAGTTGAGAAACAAACATATCGATTTACCTTTACGGACGGTCTTTATGATATGGCATATGGCTCTCTAATATTGTTTATTGCTATTGCTCCAATTATAAGAGAAATACTATATCCTAGTTACATAATTTTTTTGGTTTTACCCGCTTCTTTAATACTCATTTTTGGAAAAATATATATAACTATCCCAAGAATTGGAATTGCAAAATTCAATCTAAACAGAACTAAATCAAAAAATAAAATAGGGCTCTTAATTGCAATACTTGTTCCAATAACTGTAATAATGGTTGTTCTAACATTTTTAGGTGTTTATAATATAAAAGTAGGAGGTTATATAGTACCAGTAGGTGCAGGATTATTTGCTCTTATTTTACTTAGTGTTATTGCATATGTTATAGATTACCCGCATTTTTATCTCTATGCAGTTTCAATTGGCCTTGGGATTCCTTTAGCAGCATTCTTAAAACCTATTTTTGGAGATCCACTGCATTACATAATTAGCTTTGGAATATCAGGGACTCTAATACTTATCTATGGTATTATCACACTTGGCAAATTCATAAAAAAGTATCCAATACCTAAAGAGAGGATTTAAATGACTGAAAAAATAGATTTAAAAAAAATTGAAAAAAAAGCCTGGAAATCCTATCACCAAGATGGACTATGGGACATCTTCTTAGGATTAATTTTACTAAATTTTGGTATCGCCCCTCTCCTGGAGGAGATAACGGGGACAACCTATCTATTAAGCTACATCATAATATTAGTTGTAGCCTTTATAATATTCTATAGTGGGAAAAAATATATAACCACACCAAAATTAGGAAGAGTAGGATTCGGCACAGAACGAAAATCTAAGACAAAGAAAACAAGCATAGTATTAACGATATCGGTCGTCCTTGGACTTATAGTATTTATAATAGCAGCAACTAATACGCTACCCGTAATAGGGACCATACATTTTGGAGCAATAGTATTTGGAATAAACGCAATCATAGTTTTTAGCCTAATGGCATATTACTTAGACTTCAATCGGTTATATCTCTACGGATGGTTTTTTGGAGCCTCAATAGCTCTTTCAGAAATATCATACAACTATGTAGGATACACCTATGACAACATTATCGGATTTGGATTATTTGCAGGAATAATGATAATTATTGGCTTGGCATACCTCATTCGCTTTATGCAAAAATACCCAAATCCATCAGAGGTAATGTAAAAATGGTAAACAAAATCAATCTAAAAGAAATGGAGAAAAAAGCTTTCGGGGATTCAAATCAAGATGGCCAAATGGAAATTGTATTTGGAGTTATATTTTTTTCAATCGCAGGTTATATTCACACAAAAAATTTACCAATATTACTCATACTACTACCAATTTTTGCCCCTTTCTGGATGCAGTTTATAAGAAACAACTTTACCTATCCTAGAATTGGTTATGCTAGACCCAGTAAGAAAATGACAAGACAGATTGTATGGGTACTATTTATTTACATGTTTATAGTTCTATTTATGGTATTTGTCTTTCCATTCATAAGTAATGACTGGGATCTCAGCCTTTGGCATAACTGGTCACCAGTTTTTTATGGAATAATGACAACTGGTGCATTTTTATACCTAGGTTATAAAGTTAAAATAATGCGATATTATATATTTGCCACACTGTCAGTAATAGGATTATTAGCTGCTTATTTTATAGAATTTGAAACATTAGAAAGGGGTCTTGAAATGTATTTTCTTGGTTTGAGTGGAGTCATGATTATATCAGGTTTTGCATTGTTTTTTATATTTTTACGAAGGCATAAGTTATCAAAAGAGGAGATAACAGATGATAACTAAGAAAAACAAAACTTCTAGTGATATTCAAAATATAACAAATGTTGATAAGTTAATCCATGAACCTGCACGTTTAAACATTATAGCGCATTTATATGTTATAGAAAGCGCTGATTTTCTCTTTATGATGCGTCAGACTGGGCTAACATTCGGAAATTTATCAGCACATATGAGTAAACTTGAAAACGCAGGATATATCGAGATCATTAAAGAATTTGTAGGGAAAAAACCTCATACTATGTTAAAATTAACTGTAAAAGGTAGAAAAGCTTTTGATGATTATAGAAAAAAAATGAAGCAGTTCTTTAATGAACTTTAACAACTTATTATAGATGAAATAAAAACAAATGTTTGCCATATTATTCGTAAAAATTAACTTGATGGTATTAATAAATGCAAATTTATTGTGGTTTGGAGAGGAATTTTAAAAAAAATTTTAAAAGAGAAAAAAGTTTCAACAGAATCCCATTTTTAGACCTGTTGAATTTTTCAGCAATAAAAGTTATCTTCCTAAAACTATTTTTTTATTCTTATATAACCTTTTTTATGTTTATACTATGATGGTAACAAATCTATGATAGATCCTATTATTTTTGCTAATAATATGGCTGGTGCTGTTAAGATTCTTACTAATAACACAGTTAAAGAACCAAAGATATTACCATATATTATTCCGATAATAGTACCGATTAGAGATAAGATTAAGCTGAGAATATTACCAGGTAATTCATTAATTATTTTTTGCATGGACGGATTATTGACATAAGAAATTTTTAATTCAGATAATTCATCTGAAAGCTTCTGAAATCCATTTAAAGATTTTACATTACTTAATTTAATATTTATATCAGCGATGATCTGTCTTATTTTTTCAATAAAAATATCTAAATTTTTCAATTTAGATTCCATTAAATCAGTATTATAATCAATTACAGTTTTACATTCTAAAGCCGATGATGTATTAACCAGCATGACAATACTAATGCTAAGTATTGTTCCAAATAATATTTTCTTTTTCATATTATAACCTCTGGAAATTCGATGATAAAATAAGACAAAAAATTTTCCTCATCAATATTGGACAAAATGATAAAAAATAGATTATAATAAATTAATCGTTCAACATTTAATAAAGTTATATTTTTTTAAATCTATTGTTTTATTTATATTTATTTGATTTTTTTTAATTTGAATTATTGATGTTTTTCTTTATCTGAAGAAATACTAAACAAAATAATATAAACTAAAAACACTCTTTTCTTTTTTTACATTTTGTTGTTTTATACAATTTAGTTTTTTAAAATTTGTTACATAAAATATTATTAATAGAAATACTTAATAATAATTGATTGATAAGAGTTGGTAAATATGATTAAATTAAAATTAATATATAAATATTATATTATTAGTTTAGTTGTTTTAATTTCTTTGTTTACCTCCGGTTGTATTAACTCTGATTTTGATAAATTCGAAAAAGATTCAGAGTTAAATATTGGGATTACAAGAAATTCAACAGGTTATTATCCATGGATGGCGGTTAGAGATACTACAACTCTTTCAGTTAACATAAATATATTTAATTCGTTAATAAAAATTGATAAGCATGATTTAGGATTTCAACCTGGTTTAGCTTTGGATTGGCATAACCCAGATAATTTAACTTGGAGGTTTTTCTTAAGAAAAGATGTAAAATTTCATAATGGATATAATTTTTCTGCTGAGGATGTTAAATTCACTATTGAATATTTAAAGAATTTTTCATATGGAGCAGAATTACTTCAACAGATAGTAAAAGTTAAAGTATTAGACAATTACACTATTGATTTAATTACTGAAAAACCTTATCCAAATTTGTTAAATAAATTATTAACAATTTATATTTTATCAAAACAATATATGCTTGAATCAGAAAATTTTAATGAGACTTGGCCTATTGGTACTGGTGCGTATAAATTAGTTGAAGACATACCAGGGAAACATATAATTTTAGAGAGATTTGATGAATATTGGAATGAATTACCTGATATTACTAAAGTAGTTTTTAATAAAATGAATGATACAGTTGAATTAATTGATGGTTTAAAACAAGGAGATTTAGATATAATTCCAATAACTCTAGAAAATGTAAAGGAGATTACAAATTTGGATGGTTTTAAGATTTCGTCTGGTAAACCTCCAAATGTTGTTTATATAAGTTTTGATTTCCGTGAGAATGGTAGTTATGGCTTCCCGGATGGGGAAAATCCGACATCTGATGTAAGGGTTAGAAAGGCAATGTATCATGCATTAAATATTACTGAATTAATAAGTGATCATAAATTTTTAAATGAATCCGCTGAACCGGTATCTCAATTCATAACTGAGCATCTTTTTGGTTATAATCCAGATATTACAAGATTACCATATGATTTAGAAAAAGCTAAAAAATATATGAAGGAGGCAGGGTTTGAAAATGGATTTAATATAACATTTGACGCCCCTTTATCAGAATCGGCAATAAATATTTCAAATGATATAGTAGAACAACTCTCGGAGATAAATATTACCTTAAAAACAAATTTTCTACCATCAACAGAATATTATATAAATTTATATTATAAAAATACATCTTTATATATTACAAGCATTAACCATTTTGATGCTGAAACTTCATTAAATTTACTATTACATACATCTAATATGAAAGAAAATAAGGGTATATGGAATTATGGAAATTATTCTAATGTTAATGTTGATAGACT
Organism: Thermoplasmatota archaeon; assembly: GCA_041550515.1. GTDB lineage: Archaea > Thermoplasmatota > E2 > DHVEG-1 > DHVEG-1 > PFL35. Next base: position 6,553 of record JBFEOQ010000035.1, read on the forward strand.
TATTGATGAATTATCATATGCGATGGATTCAGATTTAAGATTAAGTCTCATTCAGGAGGCTTTTTCAATTGCATCTGATGATGTGGCATGGATACCTCTATATACATCAAAGGCTTTTTATGCTGTAAGAGAAGATTTGATTTGGAATCCTAGACCAAGTCTTTTTATATGGGTTGAAGAGGTTTATCTTGAATAATTCTGAAAGTTAGATCATATCTCATATTCAAATTACAATAATCTTATCTATCAGAAAAATGTCGAATAATTTTATTGAAAATGTTTAGGGTATGAATTCCTGAAAAAAAATCTTTTTATAACTTCAAAATCAATCCAATTGATTGCTATGACATGTAAAGCAAATGGTCAGATCCATTAAAAATGACCAAACTAAAAAAACAACAGAAAAGATAACACTAAGTTAACTCGTTGAAAAACTAATCTATAGTTTTTCTATCTTTAAAAAAATTCTAAGCCAGATGATATAAAATAAAAACTTTTTTTATTTTTTGCTTAACTAATAAAGATAATCTATCTATTAACATTATATAAATCTTATAGTTAATTTGAAGGTTTGTAAATGAAATCTCAACTTATCAAAATATAGAAAAACAACTATCTTATCTGTATTAAGCTATATAAATAGAATATTTAGTTTATGTTAATATCTTGAACAAATTCAAATTTTATTAAATAAATTCTATGCTTAGTTCAACAATTTTAAAAGAAATTTTATTTCCCATATTATATATGAATATTTATAGGTTGATGAAATAAATGTATAACTCTAAAAAATATATATATATCATTCATGGTGAAGAGGATAGTATTAGCAAATTTTTTGAAGCAGTTAAAATACTTGGAGAAATTAAAAATATAAAAATTCAAAAAATAGAGTCCAAAGGTTGTGATATTTTAGAAAATCTAACTAATGATCAAAAAAAAATGTTAATTTCAGCTAAAAAATTCGGATATTATGATTACCCACGTAAGATTACTAGTGAAGAATTATCAAAAACAATTGGAATTAAAAAAGATATAGCTATAGAGATTTTACGCAAAGCAGAAAAACGTGTTTTTTCAAAAATTCTAGATGAAAATTAGGTCTTCAAAATGTTATATTTATATTTTTTTTTGAAAAAGTATCATAATTATAGCATTTTAACTTCAATTTTTAATATTAAAAGAAAATGGAACATTATATTAAAAAGAATTTTGTTTTATCATCGGTGAATTTCTAAATGAAAGAAAAAAATTATTTTAAAAAATTATTTTTGATTTTTTTAATTTTATTATTAATTTTAATTAATAGTGGCTGCATTAATCAAGATAATAAAAATAATAAATCTATGAAAAATAATTTAATTATTGGTATCTCTGATCCATTTTTTGGTTTTTATCCCTGGATAGAGAGCTATGATGTATCAACAATTTCGATAAATCATAATATCTTTAATACACTAGTAGGATTTGATGAATTATTTCGTATTAAAGCTGAACTTGCTGAATCATGGAATAATCCAGATAATCTAACCTGGAGATTTAGATTAAGAAAAAATGTTGAGTTTCATAACGGATATAATTTAACTGCAGAAGACGTTAAATATAGTTTAGATATCATTAAAAATAATCAAAATAGTGTTTTAAGAGATTTAATCGTCGATATAAGAGAATTAAGAATTATTAATAATCACACTATTGATATTATCACTAACAAACCTTGTCCGATTTTATTGAATAAATTAACCGATATTTTCATAGTTTCTAAAAAATATCAGGAAGAAACAACAACTCATTGGCCTATTGGTACAGGTGCCTATAAACTTGTTGACTATGTTACAGATGATTATACAAATCTTGAAAGATTTGAAAATTATTGGAAGAAAACACCATCTATAAAAACTGTTAAAATCAAGTTGATTGAAAATGAAGAAGAAAGAAAAAATGCTCTTGTATCTCAAGAAATTGATATAGCAGAAAACATACTACCATTATTTTATGAAAATTTATCAAAGACACCTGGTATTAAAACATATATAATTACTAATCCAACAGTGTTCTATCTTAGTTTTGATTTTAGAGAAAATAATAGTATTGGATATAAAAATCAAATTAATCCTTTATCGAATCTTAAGGTTAGAAAGGCTTTATACCATGCTATTAATATAAGTGAAATAATTGAACGTGTTTATAATACAACTTTATTTTCCGAAGCTGCAACTCAATTTTTAACGCCTGCGATATTTGGTTATAATCCTAATATTTCTAGATTACCCTATGATCTTAATAAAGCAAAGCAACTTTTAAATGAGTCAGGGTACAATGATGGATTTGATTTGGTGATGGATACAATATTAGAAAGTTTTGAATATCTTGAAATATGCGATGTTATACAAGAACAGCTTTCTAAAATAGTAAATATCTCTTTGAATAGACTTTCAGTCCAGGAATATTTTAATAAGATAGTAATGAGAAATACTTCATTTTTAATTTCAGGATGGATACCTGCAACGGGTGATGGAGGAGAAATATTTGATTATTTAATAAGAACAGTTAATATTTCAGCAGGAATTGGGACTTATAACGTGGGTTATTATTCTAATCCTGAAGTTGATAGAATTGGTGAAGAAATATCTTATATTATCGATCCTATAGAAAGACTTAATCTTATGCAACAAGGGTTTAAAATTGCTATGGATGATGTTGCATGCATACCTTTGTTTTCACTTAAAAGTGTTCATGGAACAAGAGAAGATATCAATTGGTTGCCAAGTTTAAATATGAATATAAAAATTGAAAATATTATTTATAAATAGGGATAAATAAAAAAAATTTATAAAAGAAAAAATGGAGAAAAAAAATTTGATAAAAATACATAGTTTACAACTAAAAATTATTTTACCTATTTTATTTATTTTAATTATAGTTTTTTTTACAAGTTCGATATTAATAATAGATAGAGAATATAATGTTGCGAAAAATACTTTGATTGATAACTCCGAGTCATACGCTAGTTTATCTGTAAATGATTATATTAAATTGTATAATAATTACAAAATTGGTTTTGGTTTTTATTATTTAAGAGAAAATATCGAAAATATAATGAAATTAAATAGTGAAGTAATACAAATCCAAATTTTGGATGTTAATGGTAAAATTTTATTTGATACAGTAGAAATTGATGAAATTGAATATAATGAACAACAAGATGAAATAAGATATCTTGAGGATGATCTTTTAATTGAAAGAGCGGGGAGTTCTACATCTTCTACAGTCATTAATGAAAGTAGTAATCATATAGATATTATTCAACCATATTTTGATGATTGGGGTCGTCATGATTATTCTATTAGATACTTTTTTTCATTATCAAACTTAGAAAATTTAAGAGATGAAATGTATAGAACTCTATTATTATATGCAGTTATTTTCGTAATAATTTCATTTTTTCTGATATTTATCCTATTTAATCGTTTTATTACTACACCTATTAAAAACCTTATGAAAAGTGTTAGATTAATGAGTAAAGGTAATCTTGGAAAATTATTAAAGGTAACTTCTAAAGATGAATTAGGTGAACTTGCTACTGCTTTTAATAAACTAAGTATTGATTTAAAGAAATCTCAGGATAGTTTAAAGCAATATAGTACGAATCTTGAAAAACTTGTTTCAAAAAGAACCGAAGAATTAGAAGATAAAACAGATTATCTTGAAATGATAAATAAAGATTTGGAAAAAACAAAAAAAGACCTAGATGCATTAAACAAAGAATTGGAAAAAAGAATTAAAGATAGAACAAAAGAGGTGGAGCAACTTCTTAAGCAGAAAGATGAATTTATTAATCAACTTAGTCATGATTTAAAAACTCCTCTAACACCGCTAACAATTCTATTACCTATCCTTGAAAAACAAGAAACTAATCAAAAAAGAAAAGAGATTTTACAAGTTTTAAGACGAAATACAGATTATATGAAAAATATTGCAATTAAAACTTTAAAACTGGCAAAATTAAACTCTTCTAAAACAAAATTTAATTTTGAAAATATTGATTTGAACAAAGAAATAAAAAGAATAATTGAAAATAAAAAAAGTTTATTTAAAAGTAAAAAAATTAGGATTAAAAACAATATTGTTGGAAAAAAATTTGTGATAGCTGATAAACTAAGATTGGAAGAATTAATTACAAATATATTTGAAAACTCATTTAAATATTCTAATAAAAATTCTAAGATAACAATTGATGCACAAAAAGAAAAAGATTATGTTAAAATTTCTATAAATGATCAGGGTATCGGTATGACAAAAAATCAGATTAAACATATTTTTGATGAGTTTTATAAAGTTGATTCTTCTCGTCATGATTCTGATAGCTCTGGATTAGGTTTGACGATATGTAAAAGAATCGTAGAAAAACTTAACGGAAAAATATGGGTTGAAAGTCAAGGTATAGGAAAAGGAACATCGGTGTTCTTTACTCTACCTATATATAACAAAAACAAAAAAATTGAAAAAGAATAAATTTACCATATCTATTAAGGTTAATAATCAAGAGAAGGATAAAAAGATAATATATTAATGAATATGAGGTAAAAACTATGAAAAAAATCATGTTGGTAGATGATGAGAAAGATCAATTATTTTCGATAAAAACTGGTTTTAATGAAATCTATCCAAATCAATATAATATTATTCTTGTTGAAAGTGGAAAAAAATGTTTCGAATTATTAGATAAAAATATGATACCAGATCTAATAATTTTAGATATAATGATGCCTGAAATGAATGGTTGGGAGGTCTTTGATAAGTTAAGAGCAAATCAAAAATGGAAGAATATACCAGTTATTTTTCTTACTGCTCGTTCAGATGGATTAGCTACAAGTGCAGGTGCGATGATCGCTGATGATTATATTGAAAAACCTATAGATATTAATGAATTAAAAACAAGAATCGATAATGTTTTAAATAAAGTAAAAAAGAAAAAATAAATTATTTATTATTTTTCCGGTAAAAAATTTGTTTTATATATTTTTGTAACATAAAGATAATCGTAATAAATGATATCTTCAGGAAATTTATTTCTTATATCTTCCATTATTTTATGAAAGTGTTCAAAATTTAATGTAAAAATTGAAAGTTCTAGATCACAACCACCGATTGATTTATGTATATCCCAGATGAATGGAATATTACTTAGATAACTTATAATATATTTTTTTTTATCATAATTTCGAAGTGATAGATTTACATTAAATGGTTTATATCCTAATTTATTAATGTCTATAGTAATGGAGTATCTTTGAATAATCCCAATTTTAATTAAATTTTTAATCCGATTGATTATGGTTGTTGATGTCATATTAATTTTTTTTGCAATTTCTATACTTGGAATTCTACTATTTTTTGCAAGTAAACATAGAATTTGATAGTCAACTGGATCAATTTCTATAATTTCTCCTGTGTATCTATATTCATATGCCTTTTCATCTGAATGAGGAAGTTCTGTGAATAATGTTGCATGTTTATAACCAAATTTTTCGTATAATTGTGAGAAATCTATTTCTTTTAAATAATATCTATATCTCTTTAATGTTTCTTCATAAAAAGCATAAAAATCATTAGGATTTTGAACAAGTAGTGTTACAATAAAATCATATCTACCCTTTGATGATGCTGCGCTCCAAGTATTATTATACTTTACAAAATAATCTATAATTTCTTTTTCTTTTTCAGGTGAGGCATATTGGAAAACAAAATTTAACCTGTAAACAATATATCCAAGTTTAAAGATGTCTATCATTGTGTTAAAATTTTGAATTATATTTTCATTAACTAATCGATCTATTCTGTATTTTACAACTGTTTTTGGTAAACCTACTTTTTTACCTATAGTCGATAAAGATTCCCTAGAATTTAAAAAAAGATGGTATAAAATTTTATGATCTTTTGAGTCTAAATCTAACATTTTTTTTTGTCCCCCTTTTATTTTGTTTATTTGAATTTAATTAATTGTACTTATTCAAATTTAGAAGATAAATCTTTTCATTTTGTTCAAATTATTAATAATAAGTCTTATTTTCTAATAAAAGTTATAAAAAAATGGTAAAAATGAGGTAGGAAAAAATGAGAAAAATATTAACTTTATTAGTTATTGGAATGCTAGTAATGATAGGATCAACAACACTTGTATTGGGAGAAGATGATACCTCTAATACACCAAATAGAGCTCCAAAAGCACCGATTTTAGTACAAGAAAAAACTGGTTTGCAGGAAGAAAGTTATAAATGTACATTTTATTCCATAGATCCTGATGGAGATCAAGTTTATTATTATATTAGTTGGAAAAAAATAGATGAAGATATTAGGTTATGTGAGCCTGATGAACCTGTTAGACCATGGTATGGACCTTTTGACTCAGGTGAAGAATTTACTAAGGATCATACATTCATGGAAACTGGAACCTACAAAGTTACTCTAATCGCAAAGGATATTTATGATAAAGTAGGTCCAGCTACAGAGATTACTGTAACTTATAAAAAAGTCAAAATGTTTCAACTACCATTATTATTACAGCTTTTAGAAAAATTTCCAATTATAAACTCTATATTGAAAGATATATGTAAATTATAATATAAACTATCTACATTTTTTTTAAAAAAAAATTAAGCATTAAAAATCCTGGAGATATTTTGTCTCCCCTCTTTTCTTAAATTATAGTTTGCACATATTAAACGATTTTTAACTTATTTCTATGTTTTGTTCAATTATATTTTAAAAAAATTTATAGCGAATTAAATTCTACACATTAATAATAGAGGTGAAAAGGTATGAGGAAAATGTTGACTATTATGGTTGTATTAATGTTTTTAATAACCGGATTTACCACTTTATCATTATCAAAAGAAAATAATGCAGTTCAAAAAATAAACAATTCCTATACAACTGGTTTTAAAAAATGTTATATTGAGGCAACTGGTAAAATCTCAGAAAATGATTGGTTTGCAATTATAAGAATGCCTAATATGTGGAAAACATTTTGGTTTAGACCTCCATTAAAAGAATTAGATGCTTTTGTATCTTTTTGGAGAATAGTTTATCAATCAGATTCTCAGATTACAATTTCTACTGAGCAGAATGGTGATATACTTTGGGATAATAATGGACAGCAGGAGATTCATCTAATAATTATAGGCTTTTATGGTATTTATATACCTCAAAGAAGCGATCCTAATGAACCTTTGAATGTTGAAATAAGTGGGAACGCCTGGTTTGCAAAACCTAGATTAATGTAGTTTTAGGAGTAAATAATATCTTTAAAAAATTTACTTATTAATATTCCAAAATACCTAATATGGGGTTTTTGGTGTTAATATCCCACCAAAAACCCTATCTCCACCTATACTTTTTTTTTATTTTTTAAAATTAAATTCTATCAAGAATTGAACATTTTATTTAAAATCATTTAATTCTTTATTATTTTGTACAATATATTAGAAAAAAATTTTATATTTTGTTTTATCATCCATTTATAAGGGTTATCATATGAGAAAGAAAATTATTGGAATTTTAATTGTAGGGATATTGATTACAACTGTTTTTACCAGTGTAGGAGCATCTAGTAACATAACTAGTCAAAAAGAAAATACAACTGCATATGAATCAAATATATTTGGAATTGGTTTTGTTCGTATCAATGGATTTACACATGTAATAAAAGGTTTTGTAATATTTGGGATTAACGATGGTCAAGTTATAACAACAGAATTTATTAATATAAAGTATAATGAAGTAAACGAAGTTTTTGCAGGCATTTTTCCACCATTAATGTTTTTAATCAGATATAATCCTGCATAATAAAATATATTTTCTCTATTTTTTTATCCAGTTAAAGTAAATAGATTAGAATTTTATTGTTTATTTAGGTTGTTTTTTTTAATTTTGTTTCATATGTTGTTTAGGATAAAATGTAATAATATAAAATTTATATATTATAATAAATTTGTTGGGGGGTAAGATTATGAGAAAAAAGATTGTTGTATTTTTTATTTGTATTTTATTGATTTTTAGTACAACATCCTTTGCGTTAATCCCAATATATAAAAGTGAACAAAAAATGAATGATCAGTTAGTTGATGAACTTATAAGTAAGTTATCAACATCGAATAGATGGATTAAAACATTTGGAGGATCTGGTTGGGATTAAGGTCGTTCTGTTCTACAGAACTCTGATGGATATTACATTATTATAGGAAGGACTTCTTATGGTGCTGGTGATGTTTGGTTGATTAAGACTGATGTTTTGGTAATGAGTTGTGGAATAGGACTTTTGGGGGATCAGGTCGGGATTATGGTATATCTGTTCAGCAAACAAGTGATGGAGGATATATAATCACAGGTTATACCGACGCATATGGTGATGCTTACCGTGATGTTTTACTTATTAAAACAATTAATCAAGGATTAGTTGGGAAAACACCAGAAAAATCAGCTATAACAGGTGAAACAAGTGGAAAAATAGATGTAGTATATAATTATACTTTTATGTCAACTGATCCAGAAGAAGATGAAATCTCATACTTTATAGATGGGGGTGATAACAAATCTACTGGTTGGACAAGAACAATACCATCTGGAGAGTTTTATAATTCTTCACATAATTGGTCTAAAAAAGGAAATTATTCAATCAAGGCAAAAGCAAAGGATATTTATAGTGGTGAAAGCAACTAGGCAACTCTTGAAATTACAATGTCAAAGATACATATCCACAATACAATTATAGATCTGCTTATTAGAATGTTGGAGTATTTTCCTTTCTTTCAAAAAATATCTAAATAATTTATATAATTAAAAAGACAAAACTATAATATAACTTTTTTTTAAGCAAAACTTATGATAAAATTTACCATTAAGATTAATTAATAAATTATCTCATTATAAGATTGCTTTTGATAAATATGAGTTAGACCATCGTTTTTTTTTAATATCCTCCGATTTTCAAACTAGGATCACCAATTAATATCCATTCCTCTATTGTTTTTCTATCAGCTGAATCGCCATTTACTCTACCGATTATATTAATATAATCTATTATAGCTTGATCATGAGCTTCTCCAAGGATATCTTTACTTTGATTTGTATAACAATCAAAGAAACGAGGCATTATCCACCCACTTAATCCTTCATTCCAGTATTCATTTACATATCCAATTCCCAATCCTGTATTACCAATACTAGCAATTGCTCCACCATTATTTTTTAATACAAGCCAAGAACAGAAACAACGAGGAACCCACTCCATATAAAAAAAACGGAAAGGACTGTTGAAAAAGTATCCTCCAATACCATATTTTAAAATATCTTTGACCATATTCATCATTGTAACATTAAACTGTGCATTATGACATCCTCCAACAGTAATGATAGGTAATTTCTCATTGTTCGTTAATTTATTCATATCTTTTAATTGCAGACCATCAATCATTTCTTCTTCAGTTTCAGCATTTGGTAGAAAATTTCCCCAATATGCTGGATTACCATGTCCAGACATGTGAACTAAACCTGCCCCATTGCTAATTGCGGTTATTACATCTTGTTTTGATGAAAAAGTACCTAAAGAAGTATATAATTTTTCAACATTAAATCCACTATCAATCAGCATGTCAGCTATAAAATTACATTCAAGTTCATCTTCATATATTCCTGGAGGATAACCACGAGCAGGTGGACCACCATCTCCACCAATAAGAACAGCTTTTTTGAACCAAGAATCATCAGCATTATTTTCATAATTTATGATTTTATCTACAACAGTTTTAATTTCTGAACTATATCTAAATGGAATTCTTCCAACTGAAACATCAGGAATATAATCAATAATATCTCTTCTTAAAAAACCTGAAAATTCAGCAAATATACCATTACCATTGGAATCCCAATCTTCAAAAACCAATTCATTATCTACAATTTTATAAAGATCAGCATAATATAAATCACTAGAATAACCTCCTTCAAAACTATCACGATTGTTAGTTTTTCTTTCAGGTATATACCAGTCCAATGTTTGACCTTTACGTCCACCAGCTAATAATACATAACGAATACCCCATTCTTCAACAGCATCTTTTATTCGAAGTTTTATATCTTCTGCATCATCACGACCATCATAATTAGAATAAATATTTTGAACAGTTTCAAGAACTGTTTTAACACCATTATTATTTTTATGATCAACTAATGGTTGTAAATATGAAATAAAATTTTCATCTGTAATTATTAGCATATCATATTCATTTAATGCTGTAAAAGAAAAATCAGATGGTAAATATTCAATTTCTATATCAATGGTTTTTGGAACTTTTATAATATCAGTTCCTGGAGAATATTGTACATAACAAAAGATATTGATATAAATAACATGTTCTCTACCCTTTAATCCAGCACCAATTTTTACAATATAAGGTTCTGATGGATAGAAATCTGAATTAGAATAAATTCCTTCATCTGGTATTGCCTTATTGATTGCTTCCTCTTGATAAGAATTTAAATATTGTACAGTATTAGGCGAGGGTTGTATCTTATATGATAAAATATATTCCTTTACATTTAAATTTACATTAACATTTAAGATTCTTGTTCCTATTGGAAAAGTAAAAACCTTCGAAAAAGTAGGAATTATTGGTTTTCCTGAATCCATTAAATTAGATGTTGATTCTTTAAAATTGATAGATAAAAATTCTTCATTCTTTTCAAAAACTGGATCTGAAATATTTATTGTAACTTTTTCTAAAGATATTTCAATATTATTTGATATTGCTATAGGTAGAATTCCGCTGAAAACTATGATATTAATTATACATATTACAAATATTCTATTATTTATTTTCATTTTTCCAACTCCTTAACATATAAAAAACCTATAAATATCAATTTTTTTAATAAATTATTGAACGAAGACATTAATTTTATGTTATTTTTTTTGATTTTGTTATATTTATCACTCACAATATTTTATAAAAGATTATCTGTTGGATTTTATTAGATAGGAGTTATTTTTCCATAAGAGGTGGTAGAAAGATGATAAAAAAAAGAAATAAAATTATTAAAAAGCTATTGACTTTAGTATTTGTCTTTTCTTTTTGTATAAGTGTAATTCAAATAAATGCTCAATATATTAGAAAAACGGAGACAAATACTAAACAAATGACTATAACTAAAAATGACATGAAATTTGAAAGACAGACAATTAAAATCCCTGCTCAAAAACAATCATTTGAAAAATTTTTTAATAAACATAATTTTGCATCAGGAACTGATTCTGAGGTTTTAGTTACAAATGATTACATAGGTCATCCTGCGATTACTTCTAATGGTCAAGGTAATGCTGTTTTATTTGTCGAATATCAAAATGAGGGTGATCCATTAATACGTGAAATAATTGCAGCCCCATCTTTTGATAATGGTTTAACATGGGATTTAGAATTAGCTGGAGTTTTTCCATTTGAGGAAGGGATTAACAAATTACCTGCTCTTGATTTTAGATCAGGTTTAACTGCTTATGGAACATGGATTATGGTTGAGCCTAATGGTATAATGCCTATAGCTCGACTTGAAGATATATCAGATCCTTTAGGTGGAGAAGGATGGGTTTATTGGGCTCCTGATTGGAGTGATAATTTTGAAGAAATTGGTCCATTTTATTCAACAGATGTAGCTTGTTATGATGGCCCTTTAAATGAAGAACCAGATGTTTTCTGGGGTATTGCTATGTGGACTGGTAAACTTAACGACTCAATATACGGGCATTTTGACAACGGTATATTTTTAATTTGGTTTTCAGGTGAATATATCCGGATAAGTTGGTTTCCGAATATTGACGGTGTTTATAATATTGTAGGTGATATAGATCAATCTAATGGTATGATATACTGGGCATATGAAGTTTATAATACAAATACAAGAGTAAATGATCTTTGGTTAATGTATATTTCAATGGAAGATTGGTTTATAGAAGATTCATCATTTTCAATTTGGAATGTTGCTGGTCCAGTAAAAAATCCAGCAATAATGGCTGAAAACGGAATAGTAAATGTTGTATTTGAAAGTGAAGGAGATTTATTCTGCTTATATTCATCAGACAATGCAGAAACTATTGAAATAAGCACAGTTACTGAATCAGAAGATGACGAACTATATCCAGATATAAATGGAAATGGTTTAGAAGCATTATGTGCTTTCAACAAAAATGAAAATTTATATATTGCAGAAACGTCTGATGGTGGCACATCTTGGGAAGTTAAAGAAACACAAATAAATGATGTTATTGGATCTGTTGCAAATGAATACCATTGTATTAATCTAGTAAATTATAGAGCTTTTTGGACAGATACAAGAAATGGAATTGAAGCCATATATTCTGATTACTTAGTACCACCTCCAGAAATACCAACTATATATGGTCCATCAAATGGAAAAAGAAATATTGTATATGATTTCAACTTGACAACTACTCACCCAGAAGGATTAGATATATGGTATTGGATTGATTGGGGTGATGGTGATAATAGTGGTTGGCTTGGACCATATCAACCAGAATCCGAAATAAAAGTATCGCATACATGGCTTACAAGAGAAGTATTTACAATAAAAGCAAGAGTAAAAGATGAAAAACAAATATATAGCAACTGGGCAGAAAATAAATTTAGTACGCCACGAAATAAGATGTATTATCATAAGAATCTAATAATTGATAGATTTATTCAATTATTTCCTTTATTTGAAAAAATACTAGACCAAATTAAATAAGCAAAAAATCAAACTATAATATTTTTTTATTTTTTTAAAGTAAGTATAATTTTTTGTAAAATATATAATATTATACAAAAGT
>JBFEOQ010000036.1:0-19157 GCA_041550515.1 Thermoplasmatota archaeon
GATTGAAGAAATTATAAAACCAGTTTGTAGTAAATGGATTGATAAAAATACTATCTTTCATGTAAACCCAACTGGCGCATTTATACGTGGTGGACCTTATGCTGATGCAGGTTTAACTGGTAGAAAGATTATTGTTGACACATATGGAGGAGTTGGACGTCATGGTGGTGGAGCATTCTCGGGTAAAGATCCAACAAAGGTAGATCGTAGTGCAGCTTATGCATGTCGTTATATATCAAAAAATATTGTTGCAGCCAAACTTGCAGATAAATGTGAAATTCAACTTGCTTATGCTATAGGTGTTGCAGATCCCGTATCAATTAGTATCGATTGTTTTGGAACAAACAAGATCTCTATAAATAAAATAGAGGATTTAGTACGTGAATTTTTCCCATTAAAACCAAGTAGTATAATTAGGCATCTTGATCTAAAAAGACCTATATATCGTAAAACAGCATCATATGGTCATTTTGGAAGAGAAGAACCTGATTTTAGATGGGAAAAAACAGATAAAGCGGAATTTCTCTATAAAGAAGCAGGTTTTAAGAGTTAAAATCCTTTCATATCTTATTTTTATTTTTCGTTAGCTATAAGTAGTTTTTATTGATTATTCAATTTGTGGGTTTCAAACGAGAGAAAACTGGTAATACCTTCTATATAATAATTACAATTTTTATTATAATAGTAATAATATTTTCAGTATTATTTACTACAAACTCTTTATTTAATGCATATGTTGATGATCGTTTTCTTGTTAATGGTTGGTTTGAATCAGGTGAAAGAAATTATAATGAGCAGTTGTTTGGACTTGAAAAACAATTTACTTTTAAATATATAGTAAATGATAGTAGTGAAGAAAAATTTAATGCTTTTTTAACAGTAACAAGTATAAAAACAATTTTTATGATTAATGAGCAAGAACTAATGGATAAAACCATCCAAACAATTTACAAGGCAGCCGTAATTAGTAATATCAATATAATAAATTCTTCACGGTTTACTGGTTCAAGATTTTTAAAAAACAATCATAATACTTATTTTATTTTATTAAACGGAACAAAAATAATAAATGGTTTTGTTGAAAAAATAAAGATAATAGGTGAAACATGGAACTGTGCATATTCAGGATCATCAATAATATGCATAGGTGTAGCGCAGACGTCCGATGTAAAAAATGGTGATTATTCTGAAAATTTTACTCATTGGGCAAAAATTATTGGCGATGAAAAAGGAATATTTAACGAAATATATAATTCTATTAACTTTATAGATAGTGATGGATTAATATTTAATGTTAAATGTCATTGAGTATTCATAATTCTTTTAGTTCTGCTTTTTGAATTTTTTTATCAAGGGGACAATTAATATCTTCAAAAATTCTTACAATTTCATAGTTTTTATCTTTATTTAAACTAATTTTGCATATTTCATAGTAATTACAACCAATATTTTCACATGAATTTGTATTAAAAGTTGTTTTTTCTCCCTCGCTATATTTTTTATCAATACTTGTTATTAATGGAAGTTCTTTTACTTCTACAACTACAGCAGGACCTTCATGAACATTACAACTATGTTTTTTATCTCTTATTTTAGTAATCTTATATATACGTCCAACTTTAAGATTAAAACAAACAGTTTTTAATTTGCAATTTCGGCAGTCATTATTTGGTCCTATGTAGGTAAATTCCATGTTTTCTTTCGCTATTTTTTCCCCAATAAGTGTTACAAGAGTCATTTTATAATACTCCTGTTGTTTTTGCAACTTTTTTTGCTGCATCTTCAGTAAGACCCGTTTCACCTAATATTGTGTATCTTTCTGGTCTAATTTCATGCGCACGAACTAATGCTTCAACTATTTTTTTCTTGGATATGCCTAATTCTTCTGATGTTGTTGGAGCACCAATTTTTTTTAAAGTTCTTTTTATTAAATCCCAATCTCCACCATGGAGATATACCATCATAATTGCTCCTAAACCACATTGTTCACCATGTAAAGGTTTTTTATATTTTCTACCTTTAAGTAGTATTCCTGGACCTAAATGATCAAGCATATGTGAGAACATATGTTCTGCACCTGATGCAGGACGTGTACTTCCTGCAACACTCATAGCAACCCCTGATACGATCATTGCTTTAACACCTAACCATGCTGATTCTTCAGAGCCAGCTCTTATATCATCTACGTTATCTATTAGCATTTCAGCAGCTGTTTTTGCTAGTACGGCACCATGTGTACTAAATTCTTCACCTTTAAGTCTATAGGCTAGTTCCCAATCCATTACTGCTGAAATATTTGAAATTACATCTGAACAACCACTTGCAAGCATTTTATATGGTGCTTTCATTATTATTTTTGTATCAGCAAGTACAGCAAGAGGTGATAGTGCAGTTTTTGAAACAGCGCCTTTTCTATGTTTTAAGGAAGCTCTTGGTGATGCTATTCCATCATGTGCTGCGGATGTTGGAACACTTACAAAAGGTTTTTTAAGCTCGTAGGCTGCTAGTTTTGTTACATCAATAACACTGCCACCACCTACTCCTAATAACAATTTAATATTTTTTTTACTTGAATAATTAATTACCTTATTTACTGCACCTACTGTTGGTGTTGAAACAATTATTTCTATAACATTATAATTTGATTTTGAGAGTATTTTATTTATTTCATCTCCGGATAACTTTTTTGTTTTTTTATCCTCAACAACTAAAACATTGTCTCCACTACCAATTCTATCACAGAGTTCTGCTATCTGTTGAGTGGCATTGTGTCCTACAATTATTTCTCTGGGGAATACCATTGTTTTGGATTTTTTAAATCTTTCCATAATTGGATGGGTAAACCACGAATTTAATATATTATTTTTTCCTTTCAGTCAAATAATGATTATGAAAAATTTTGATAATATCTTGATTAATAAAAACAAATTACTCTTGTACATTTTTTTTTTAATTATAACAATTATTGTTTTAGGCGTTTTTTTATTTCCTCGCATTTTTTATGATAATTGGATTTGGAAATATTATTGGGGTCCTGTAGTTGCGGATTCATTAAATTCAGCTCAAGGTTCTGCAATTTTTAATGGTATAAAAGCAAATGAGGGATATACAATAGTTTCAGAGCTTACTTATGGAATTATTTTAATTATTGGTCTGTATTACATTTATCTTCTTCTAAAAAAATTTAAAATTAAGGTTGATTGGTATTTTGCATTATCTCTTATGCCTTTTATTTTATTTGGTCCTACAATGCGTGTTTTAGAAGATACTGGTTTTTTTGATGAACCTTGGGTTTATTTATTTATCTCTCCTTTTATTTATATATTCATTGCTTTTTTTGCAATTTTATTTTTAATTCTTGGATATTATCTTGAAAATAAAGTTAAATCATCTAATATAACTGTTAATAAGGTTATATTTATTGGAGGTTTATTCTTTTTAATTCCTTCTATTTTTCCTATCGTTATTTGGATTTTTGGTGTTCCGTGGGGCGTTACTAGTGGTGTTAGCTTTGATGTTTTTTTAATTGTTTTAGGAATAGTGTCAATAATTGTAGCATCAGTTTATTTAATATCTAGCTTTTTTAAAAACAAAGAAAATCTAATTGTTTATAAAAATCCTTTAAATCTTGCAATGCTTACTGGTCATTTATTAGATGGTTTTACAAGTTATATTAGTATTAAAGATCCATTTTCTATGGGTCTTTATTATGCAGAGAAGCATCCTGCTTCAAATTTTTTATTAGAAATTTGGGGTCCGTTATTTCCAATAACTAAGTTTATATTGATTATTTTTGTTATTTTTGTTTTTGATATTATATATAAGGAAGATTTAAAAAACCATTTTACTCTTATTACTCTTTTAAAAATTGGAATATTAATCCTTGGTTTTTCACCAGGCCTTCGTGATCTTTTACGTGTAACTATGGGAGTATGATATATGCGTCGTCATCCTAATTGGTTAAAAGTTAGTATACCCGGTGGTAGAAATTATGTAAAAATGAAATCTATTTTGCATGATGCAAAAATTCATACTATTTGCGAGGAGGCAAAATGTCCAAATATAAATGAATGTTTTAGATCTGGAACAGCAGTTTTTTTAATCCTTGGAAATGTTTGTACACGAAATTGTTTATATTGTAATGTTACTCATGGCAAACCAAACAATTTGGATCCTAAAGAACCAGAAAATATTGCATTAAGTGTAAAAAAATTAGGATTAAAATATGTAGTTATAACTTCTGTAACAAGAGATGATTTATCAGATGGTGGTGCTAGTGTTTTTACACAGACTATAGAGAAAGTTAAAGTTATGAATCCTGAGGCGATGATCGAAGTTTTAATTCCTGATTTTAAAGGAGATACTTCTGCTTTGAAATCTATTGTTGATGCAAAACCTAACATCATTAATCATAATATCGAAGTTGTAAAAGAGTTGTTTTCTGATATCCGGCCAAAAGGAGATTATAAAATAAGTTTAAATTTACTTTCAAAGATAAAAAAATTAAATAATTCCATGAATTCAAAATCGGGTTTTATGGTAGGTATAGGAGAGACCTATGATCAGATTATAGATACTATGAAAGATTTAAGAAAATCAGATGTTGATTTTTTAACTATTGGTCAATATCTTCAACCGACAAATAAACATACAAAAATTAAAAAATATTATACTCCAGATGAATTCAATAAACTTAAGAGAATTGGATTAGATTTTGGTTTTAAACATGTAGAATCTGGCCCTCTTGTTCGAAGTTCTTATCATGCAGCAGATGTTTTTAATTAAACAAGTTTAAAAACCTAAGTTAAATTCAATTTATAAGATGATTTCTAAATCAGTGCATAAAATTCCTAATGGTAAGTTGATTAAGATTGAGCTTAATTATAATGTTAAAAATAAAAAAATTTTGGGTTTACAAATTACTGGAGATTTTTTTGTTTACCCTGAAGAAGCAATTGAAATACTTGAAAATAAATTAATAAATACAGCCTTAAATGAGACAACTTTAAAGGATATGATTAAAAATATAATAAATGAAAATAATATAAAATTTATTGGTCTTAATTCAGAAGGTCTTGTTACTGGAATATTGAAGTGTTTGAAATGACTGAAAAATGGCGTTTTTTAGTTACAGAAAATAATAATGCTGCAAAAAACATGGCAATTGATAGGGCAGTACTAGTTTCCAATAGTGAAGGAAAAGTTCCTCCAACTGTAAGATTTTATACATGGACTCCTCCAGCGATTTCTATTGGATACTTTCAAAGCCTTTCTGAAGAGGTAAATATTAATAAATGTGAAGATCTAGGTGTTGATTATGTACGCCGTATAACAGGCGGTGGTGCTGTTTTTCATGAAGATGAATTAACATATAGTATAGTTATTCCTGAAAATCATACCCAAATTCCAAAAAATATTATAGAAAGCTATGGTCGTATTTGCGGAGCTGTTATAAAAGGATTAAAAAATCTAGGGATCAAAAGTAATTATATACCAATTAATGATATTATTTCACAAGGTAAAAAGATATCAGGTAATGCTCAAACTCGTAAATTAAAAACTGTTCTTCAGCATGGTACTGTAATATTAGATGTCGATGTCGAAAAAATGTTTTCTTTATTAATTGTTCCAAATGAAAAAATTCGTGATAAAATGATAGCAGATGTTAAACAGAGAGTTACCTCTGTTAAAAACATCCTAGGAAAATATGTATCATTTAACGATTCAGTACAAGCTATGAAAAAAGGCTTTGAAGAAGAATTTAATGTTAAATTAGTTCCAGATATTTTAACAGACTATGAACAATTTTTAACAGATAAATTTGAAAAGGAATTTTTTGCAAATCCAGATTGGAATCAAAAACGGAAAATTTTTTAGATTTAATCAAGATTAATTTGCATACCATCTGATGCAGAAATAACTTTTACACCAATTTTATCAGACAACTTTTCTGCTAGTTTCCAAGGTTTTGATTTGATAACTGTCATACCAAAATGAGTCATAATTGAAATTTTTGGTTTGTTTGCTTGTATAATCTTTTCAGCATCAAATACTGTTAAATGTTCTATCCTTTTATTTTCTTGCATTCTAACAACATTAAGGATTAATACAGGCTCTCTATAAAATTTTTCAATACCATCAAAATAGGCCGTATCAGAAATAAAAGAAATTGAAGAATTTTTACCATAAATGTTTAAACCATATGTTTCTACTCCATGATGTTGATGCTTTATTGGTGTTGTAAATTCAATGTTATTAATTTTATATTCTTTTTTTTCTTTTAAAATATTAATATTTTCAACATATTCCCTAACATATTTAAGAATAACAGGATCATCTTCTAAGGCATCTTTTGGTGAAAAAACATTTCCTCTTTTATCCCAACCGCCATTAGTCATAGCCTCTATCATAATATTAACATCATTTGAGTGGTCAAGATGTCGATGAGTAATTATTATTCCATCAAGAGTTCTTGGATTGAGCTTTGGTTTACTTGAAAGACACCGTATAAGTGTTCCTGGACCTGGATCGATTAATAAATTTGTATCATCAAGTCTAACCCATATTCCTCCTGATTTACGTAGTTGTTGTGATACGACAAATCTTGCACCTGCAGTTCCAAGAAATTTTATCATATTCATATTATCACAAAAATATAGAAAAACTATATACAGACCGTAGTTTATTAATAAATATGAATCTTACTGAATATTGCTATTATCTTGTAAAACAAATTCCTGCAGGTAAAGTATCAACTTATGGGGCAATTGCAGAGGCACTAGGAAATAAAGATTACGCACGTGCTGTAGGAAAATATATGAACAAAAATCCTGATGCAGATACAATGCCTTGTTTTAAAATAGTTAAGTCTGATGGAAATCTTGGTGGTTTTGGACTTGGCATAGAGAATAAAATAAGTCGTTTAAAAAAAGATGGAATAAAAATTAAAAATGGTAAAATTGTTGATTTTAAAAAAGTATTTTTTAATGATTTTAAAACAGATTATCCGTTAAGAAAAAAATAATTTTATAAATCTATTAATTCTTTGCTTGAAATAACTGGAATGTTTGCATTTTGAAACCATCTTTTATATTCAGTTACTTGTGATTTCTTAAGTGCTTTTTTATGAATATAAACTCCTTCTACGTTTGGTGTTGCTTCTAAGGTTTGTTTTAATATTTCTTCGTTTATGTTTCCTGCTTCGATTTGATAACTTGGAATCATATGCCCAAAAGCTACTTTTTTTGAAAGTGCAATATCAGTAAATCTTGGTGCATAATGTCCTCCACCTAATCCAATTATAACCGGTATATCTCTAGGTAAATCTTGTTCACATTGATAATTATCAAATAATTCTAAAAGAGATTTAGCAATTATTTCCGCTGGTTTTTCTTTTTCCCATTCTTGTTGATTGCTACCAACTTCTGTAAAAAGTGTTGGAACACCTATATAAGGTCCATGATGAGTAACTTCAAAACATACTTGATGATAAGTTTTTTCAATTTTTGCATTTTTTTTAATTATTCTAAGTAAATGTGTCATCAGTCTCGGTGAGGAGGGAGTAAGTTTTCTTGATTTTCCACCGTATTCTGCTTTACCATAATTACCAATAGGATGTGTTGTAAGTGTTGGTTCACCTGTTTTACTTCTGTGTCTAGAGATGTATATTACTTGTTTCGGTTTAATTTTAGGTATTTGTTTTAATTCTTGTTCAATATTTTCGTGTTTTATTGTTATATCTTTTATTGTTACCATTATTAGTTTGTCATGGTTGTTGTTTTTGTATACTGGATTTCCATATATGGAATTTATTTCTGTCCAGTTATCATTTTTTAAAAGTCCTTTTTTTATATTTGTTCCAGCAGAATCTTTAATACTAGATATTATTATTGATGTAATTATTTCACCAAATGTATTATTATAGAAAGAGTTATTTTATTTATCGTATTTTTTAATTATTTTTTAGCAAGTCTTTTATTTTTTGCATTCTACAGAGAAAATGTATTCTATCCTCGAGTGTTACGATTTTTGCGATATATCTTAATTCTTCGACTTCTTCTTTTGTTGAGAGTAAACCTATTACAATCATTTTTTCAACAATAAATTTTATATTTATAAGTATATAATAATTATTGTACAGTTGTTACCAATTAGAAAATAACTTAATTTAAAAGAAATTAAATATATAAAAAGATATACTTTTAAATATCTATTACTTATTAATTAATCTGGTTTCATATATTTTATAATAGCAACTGAAAAACCCAGGGCAATGGGCAGAATAATAACATAATATATCCAAGGAATTCTCCTTAAAAAAAGAGTAATATCATAACCATAATAATAAAGTAAAATAACAAAGACTAATAAAATAGGAAGAAACAAAGCCGTAATTAATGGCAACGATTCTCTGTTTACCATAAATCTCTCCACCAAATTTGGTAGATATTATGAAAACGCAAATATTAATATTTTATGTAAAATTACAGTTGATATCAATCTAAAAATAACTCTTTTCTTTTTTAATAGGGGTATAATTCCCATCCCCTCTAAATATTTCTTCAACATTACAATCGGTAAATGAAATATCCATATCATTAGGTATATATTTACCATCTTTTGTATCCCAATAAACTTCTATACTATTTTTTGCTATTTTAAGGACAATACCTTTAAATTTTGTTTTTTTACCGTCTTTACTTTGATAAATCCTTGTTACACGATCACCTAATTGAAAAGCATCATATAATGAAGGGTAATCAGAACTATTCTTTTTTAGATACTCATTCATAACATCCACCAATGTAACTTTTCTATTTTAAAATATATAAACATGTCTTGTAAAACAACCTAAATGCTAAAAAACCAATATGAAAATATTGCAAAAAATATTAGATATATTAAATGTTAAAGAATTTAAGTTGACTAATATGGAAACCCATAAGATTATAAAAATTTCAATAGTTTTATTACTCTTAACTATCTCAATATTTCCAAATGGATTATCTAATAATAATGTAAAAACAATCTATGTAGATAATGAAGATGGCAAAGATTATAAAAATATAAAGGATGCATTAGAAAATGCTAACTCTGGAGATACAATTTTTGTTTATAATGGAACATACTCTGAATATTTTACAATAAATAAATCTATAAATTTAATTGGAGAAAACAAAGAACAAACAATAATTCAACATAATGTATCAGCATATTCTACTCATCTTATAAAAATAACAGCTGATAATGTAAAAGTATCAGGTTTTAAAATTAAGGGAAATTTTAATAAAACACTGGAAAACAATATTGGTAGTCCAATACCTCCTACTTTCAATCAAGATATAGGAATATTTATTGGATCAAATAATAACGAAATTAATAATTGCACTTTTGAAAACTGGGGATATGGAATATTATTAAATCACAGTAAAAATACTATTATTTTAAACAATAATATAACAGATCATCATATATCAAGTATATTTCTAGATGATAGTTCAAAAAACATTATCATAAACAATAACATTAAAAATAATAAAATTGGTATAACACTCCACGTAAATTCTACTGATAATATCATATATCATAATAATTTTATTAATAATACATATTATCATGTTTTTTCTGAAAGAGATAATATTTTTTATAATGATACTTTGAAACAAGGAAATTATTACGATGATTATATTGGAACTGACAGAAATAATGATGGTATAGGTGATACACCGTATAATATATCTGGAGAAATCTCTATAGATTTATTTCCTATTATGTCTCCATATTATGGTAGAGTTGTTGTAAAGAATTTTTATATTGATCAAGAAGTAGTAATATATATGCTTTGGATAGCAATGATTGTTACAATTATTTTTTTAATTCCTATAGCATATATATGGTATAGGAAGACAAAACCCCGTAAATAACAAATGATTTTTTATGTTGTTTTTATAGTTCCAAGAACGGGTTCATAAATAAGTCCTTTATCCATAAGACTAGATAGTGCTTCTTCGATATCGTCTTGATTAACTCCCTTTTTTATACATTTATCTGAGATATTATCCCATTGTGCACCATCTTCACCTTCGATTTCTCGTATGGTCTCAAAAACAATTTTTTCGTTTTCTTCAGCATCATTAGAAGAATCATTTTCTTCTATTTTTTTTTCTTTTTCAGTATCTACTTTTTCCTGGTTATCTTCATTTAAATTTTCTTTTATTTTGGGTTCCTGTATTTTTTTCTGATTTTTATTTTTTAATTCAGGAAAATCTTCATGTCCAGGGGTTAGATACTGCAAAGATTCATGAATGAGACGAACATATTTCTCTAGGTTAATTTGGCCATAATGTTTAATAGCTTCAAGAATTCCTTCAGATAAATCTGTACTTATACCAAGGTTTTTAAGACTATTTTTATCAATATCTTGCATTTTCATTGCTTCAATTATTGCTTCTATTCTTTCTTTAGTATTTTTACATGTTTCAAGAATCCATTTATCTCTTAACTCTGAAGAAACTTCAAGTATTTTCTCAGGGCGAATGGATACAAAAATAGTTCCTTCTTCAGGAGTATAAGTACGAACTTTACCTATTACTGCTACAAATGAAGGAACTTCTACTTTTGAAAGAGTATCTGTAATTTCTTTCTGATAAGAACCAGAATACATAGTAAAGATGCCAGTTGGATCAGATAAATGTGCACGAACTAAATCCCCATCCTGAGATATATTTTCGATATCTGTTAAAACACCAATAATGAACACACGATTAACTTTTGCACCTAGTGGAGTAACAATATAAGAAGGTTTCATTTCACCTTCACCTTTAATTTCAAAAGTAGAATCATTGTATTCGCCTGCAAAAATGCGCCATGCTGTTTCACGTTTCATAGTAGTTCCTCCATTTCAGAAGCAAGTTTTTCTGATTCTTTTTGAACATTTATATCAATAAATTCTGCATTATTTGCAATTATACTTGTACCAAAATCATCACCAAGTGCATTACCTTTCAAACATATTTTTTTTGTAAAAAGTTTATTATTAAGTTCCTCCTCTAATTTTTCTTTTTTCATTTTCTTAATATCATTAATAGTCAAATTAAGAATTTTTTCTGTAAGTTCTTTATTTAAAATACAACCAACTGCACCTGTTCCATCATCAATTACGAGTTTTAATCTTAAATCTGGCTTACCTGTAACTTTATCATGAATAGCACATTTTTCATCCAGTAAAACACGGTTGCATTCTGGGCAACGCATTACAAAACCAGAACCAGGTCTAATATCAATTATATTGCCTTGTACTTCTACATCAAGTGCACCATGTTTTTCTAATAGCTGATGTAAAGGCATTTTATTGGTATTGATATCTCCTTTAGAAATTTTATCTTTTTCGAGTTTTGTAACTGTAGCATTTGAATCAAAAGTAAGCTGTGGAATACCTTTCCAAGATTTTACATATCCTCCTATGATACGAAGTACATCTCCATCTTTAATCTTAAAATCATCCCATGAAGTAAACTGAGCTTGTCCAGTTTCATCACCTATAATCCCACTAAATACTTTTTTTATTTCTCCATTTATTTCTATTTCACGACTTGATACATTTAATACACGTACAATAACATCAACTCGTCCGATTCCAGAGTGGAGTTGATTTACTTTTACCTGACGTGGTTCAAAAGCGCTTTTTGGTAGTCTATCTTTCTCTGTTTTCTCAACAAGAACGCGATCTCCTAAATTTAATTGTACAGCTCCTTGCCATTCACGAGTATACGCATTATTTATTTCTACAACATCTCCTTTATCAACTTCAAGTTCACTCCAAGATGTAAATGGAACAGTTCCCGTTTCATCTCCAAGAATTCCATAGAAAATTTTCCGGTTCTCACCTTTTACAGTAATATCTTTTGGGTTTATTGCTATTATATGACCAAGTATTTTAACACTGGATTGATTTGGTTTTAAATCAGAGATTAATGTTCTTTCAGCAGATTTATTTATTGAACCTGTAAAAACAACTGTTCCTTCAAATTTTTTTATAATTGTTTGTTTTGCTTGTTCGATAGGTACACCGTATTCCATAAATTTTTCAAGTTCAACTTCTAGTTCCTTTCTTGATACCTCTTCTTTTTTATCATCGCTAAGAGCATTTATAATGTCATCTACATGAGATTTAAGATCATCTTTAGTCATAAATCTAACCTCCCATAAAATACATATGATATTTGATATTTCAATGTATCTTTATTTTTATAATTTAGTAAAGGCCTTTAATATTTCCTTTTTCGTCGATATCTATATTCTCAGAAATAGGTTTTTTTGGAAGACCTGGCATTGTTGTAATTTCACCAGTCATTGGGACTAAAAAACCTGCTCCAGCTGAAAATTTTATTTCACGAACAGTTATTTTAAATCCAATAGGTCTTCCGAAACATTTAGAATCATCAGATAAAGAATACTGTGTTTTGGCAATACAAATAGGTAATTTATCAAGTCCTAATTCTTGACATAGTTTAATATCTTGCTCTGCAGCAACTGTATATACCACACGTTGAGCTCCATACATTTTTTTTGCAATTAAATGAATTTTATCTTTCACTGAAGTATCAAGGTCATACAAATATCTAAAATTTGTAGTATTGTTATGAATAAGGCTAATTAGTTTTCCAGCAAGCTCTATTCCACCTTCACCACCTTGACTCCATACATCAGCGACCGCAACTGAAATATTTTTTGAATTACAAAACTTTTCAACAATTTCTAGTTCTTCATCTGTATCCTCAATGAAATGATTAATTGCAACGATTACTGGAACATCATAAATAGAAATATTTTCCAAATGTTTCTCTAGGTTTATAAGACCTTTTTCTACACTCCCACCCCCATGTCTTTTTAAAGCTCGAATACTTACAAGCATTACCACCGCTGCTGGTTGTAAATTTCCAGTTCTGCAGACAATATTAAAAAATTTTTCGGCACCAAGCTCACTGCCAAAGCCTGCTTCAATCACAACATAATCAGCAAGTTTTAAAGCAATTTTTGTAGCAATAAGACTACTTGTTCCATGTGCAATATTAGCAAATGGACCACCATGAACAAAAGCAGGTACACCTTCAGTTGTTTGAACAAGATTAGGTTTTATTGCATCTTTTAAAATAAGAGCCATAGCACCAACTGATTTTAAATCACTTGCATAAACTGGTTTATTATCATAATTATAAGCAACAATAATTTTTCCTAATCTTTCTTTTAAATCTTTTAAATTTTTAGCTAAACATAGTACAGCCATTATTTCTGATGCGGGCGTGATTGCAAACTCTTCTTCATGAGGAACACCATTACTAATCCCACCTAATCCAACAACAACTTTACGTAATGCTCTATCACTTATATCTAAAACTCGAGGCCAAACAATATATCTTGGATCTATATGAAATTCATCTCCATAATGAATGTGATTATCAAGAAGGCTTGCAAGAAGATTATGCGCACTAGTTATAGCATGCATATCTCCAGTGAAATGAAGATTTATATCTTCCATTGGAACAACCTGGGAATAACCTCCTCCTGTTGCACCACCTTTCATACCCATTGCAGGTCCTAGCGAAGGTTCACGAATACAAATCATAGTTTTTTTTCCAAGTTTTGAAAGTGCTTGTGCAAGACCAATAGTTAATGTTGTTTTCCCTTCTCCACTCGGTGTAGGATTTATTGTAGTGACAAGAATTAATTTACCATCTTTATTATTTCTAATACGATCAAAAATTTTTAGATGAATTTTTGCTTTAAATTTACCCCATGGAATTACTTCATCTTCATTAATACCAATTTTTTTTGCGACATTATAAATATCATCTAATTTTGCCTCTCTTGCAATTTCGATATCTGTTTTCATAACAAATAGAGAAGAATAAAAGAAGTACTTAAAGGATTTGTAATAACTTTATTTTTTTTTTACATTTTATTATGTACTATAATTAATATTTCATTTGCTTGATTAGAAACATATTTTCGGATATCATCTAGTTCTTTTTTAGTATTTTTAACAAATTGTGTATCTTTAATAGAGCCTAGATTTATTTCTACATTTAAAATCGCGCTTTCTACAGCAGATCGAGCCATGATTGAGGATACTGCAACATCTGTTATAGAGTTTACATTACCTATTTCTGCAACTGTTTTTGTAACATCAAGAATTTGAGCACACGATCTAGCGGTATCTAAAGGAACTTGAGCTGCTTTTTTATATCCATTTTGAATTGAAGTAGATCGTTTATTTTTTTGTTCCTCTGTTTCTTTCGGCATTTTAAATGCTTTAATAACGTCTTGAAAAGCATTTGTATCTTCATCAATCAAACCTGTTAATTTTTTTCTGAGTTTTTCACTCTTTTTAAGAGTTTTTTTAATTTCATTTTGTACATCAACATATTGTTTTTTACCAATAGTAAGATTACAAACCATTGAAGCAAGAGCTGCAGCTAATCCTCCTGATAAAGCTGCAACGCTTCCACCTCCTGGTGCAGGACTATTTGATGCTAGTTCTGATAGAAAATCATTTATTTTCAAAGATGCGAGTGGCCCTACTTCTCTTATAATATATTCTATTATTTTTTTATCCTGTTTAAATGGGTATAATTCTGATAATCCTAATTTTTCTATTGCTAAATTAACTAGTTCTTCCTCATCAGAGATTTTTAAACCATCTTTTTTTGCATAAAATTTTCCTGTAATTATCATTGATTCAATAGGTACAAGTCCAACTATTTCACTTCCTGTTACTTTTACATCTAATTTTTCTGCTTCTTCTCTTACTTTCTCAAAAACATTATGCAGGTTTACTTCTCTATAATTTAATAGATTCATTGATACTTGTGCTATGTTTTCATTATACATCATACCACCTGCTTGTAATCCCTTGAAAAAACCTGGTATGCGCACAGCTTTCCCATCTTTTCCGATTATTTTATTACCATTTTTGTCTTTTTTTATAACACCACTTGTTCTTATTTTTCCGGCAATTTCAGAAGCTATCTGTTTATCATTTGTGTTTAAATTTATATTATATGCTAGAAGTATATCTCTGCAACCTGTGGCTGTAGCTCCACTCTTTGGAATAAAAATTGGTTTACCATAATCTGGTTTAAAAGAAGGATCTTTAAATTTTTCTTCTAATGCTTCATATTCCCCTTTTCTTATACTAGGAAGTTTTAACCTATCAGATTTAGTTGCTGATTTTGCATATAAAAAAACTGGTATTCCTAGTTCTATTGATACTCTCTCTGCAAATTTCTTTGATAAATTAATACAATCTTTATCATTAACACCTTTAATTGGGATAAAAGGACAAACGTCTAAAGCACCCATCCTAGCATGTTCTCCTTTATGTTTTGTCATATCAATAAGTGTTATACCTATTTTTGCAGCTTGAAAAGCTGCTTCAAGAACTGGCTTAGGTTCACCGACAAAAGTATAAACTGTGCGGTTGAAATCTTCTCCAGGATCAACATTGAGTAATTTTATCCCTGGAACAGATTCTATCGCTACAGAAATTGCATTTATTACTGCTTTATTTTTTCCTTCACTAAAATTTGGAACGCATTCAACAATCTTTTGCATTATCAATGCACCGTAAACCCTTAATCCTGGTTTTTCTTTTAACCCTTTGGTAGACTATAATGGAAAAAATAGACATATTAATTAAAAATGCTAATGAACTAATAACTCTTAAAGGTTTAAATTCCCCTAGAATAAAAAAAAAAATGATTGATATTGGTATAATTAAAAATGGTTCTATTGCTATTAAAAACGGTTTTATAATTGATATTGGAAAAGATCTTTCATATAAATCAGAGACAATAATTGATGCAAGAGGTAAAACTGTTATGCCCGGTTTTGTAGACCCTCATACTCATCTTGTTTTTTCAGGTAGCAGAGAATTTGAACTTGATTGGAAATTAAAAGGTTCTACTTATAATGACATAAAGAACATGGGTGGAGGAATTTTTTATACTGTTGAAAAAACAAGAAAAACCTCTTATAATAAACTTCTTAATGAAGCAAAAATTCGATTAGATAACATGCTTTCATATGGTACTACAACTTGTGAAGCAAAAACTGGATATGGTCTTAACACTGAAACAGAGCTTAAAATACTCAAAGTTCAAAAAAAACTTAATGATACTCATACAGTGGATATTGTTTCAACTTTTCTTGGTGCTCACGCAATACCAAAAGAGCAAACTTCTACTGAGTATATAAAAATTTTAACTGAGGATATGCTTCCAAAAGTTACAAAATATGCAATGTTTTGTGATGTTTTCTGTGAAAAAGAATATTTCACAATCGATCAATCAAGAGATATACTTGAATCTGGTAAAAAATATGGATTATTAGCCAAAATTCATGCTGATGAGATAGTTGATACAGGTGGTGCTTCTCTTGCTGCAAAAATTGGTGCTGTTAGTGCTGATCATCTTTTGATGACCTCTGATAAAGGAATAAAAGATATTGCAAAAGCCGGTGTTATTGGTGTATTACTCCCAGGTACTCTTTTTAGTCTTATGTTAAATAATTTTCCACAGGTAAGAAAAATGATTGACTCTGGAGTTCCTATAGCACTTGCTACCGATTTAAACCCTAACTGTTATGTTGAAAACATGCAGTTTATTATTCAACTTGCTTGTTTTAAATTGAAAATGACACCAGCTGAAGCTATATGTGCTTCTACTTTTAACGCAGCATGCGCAATTAGTAAACAAAATGAAATAGGATCTCTTGAAAAAGGTAAAATCGCAGATATTATTATTTTAGATACACCAAATCATCTCTTTATACCATATCATTTCGGTATTAATCATATTGAAAAAGTAATTAAAAAAGGTTGTATTGTTATATAATGTAAATCTAAGAATATATTGATAGGTTGTATTAGTTTATTTTACTGTTTCTAATATTTTACAGGTTTTTTCGTAGATTTCACCACGATATTTTTTATATTTTTGATATTTTTCTATAAATTTTTCAACAATTTGATCAACATTTAACTCTTTATTATTTATTAAAAATTGTTTTACTTTATCAGTAATATCTTTATCTAATGCTTCTTTTTGGTGAGTTTCTAGAATTTGGCAAGTTGTATGATATATTTTATTTCTATATTTATCATATTCTGGATATTGTTCTAAAAAATCTGAAATAATAATTTTGACATTTTTTTGTCTTTTTTTTGTAATAAAGTCATCTAACTTTATTGTTAGTATTTTATCAAAATTATTTTCTATAATCCTACCTTTTATTTCCCTTGTTACAAATATAATTTCTAAAGTTGATACTATTACTAGAATTATAGTCACAAAGGCTATAGTCATGTTAGAAATAAGAAATGCATCTATTAAAACTATTATTTCAAGAGCAAGAATTAGATAAGGTAAAAAAAATGATATTTTGTGCCCTTTGTGAGATTGACTGTAATTTTTTATAAATTTTCTAATCCTCCCGCATCTAGGCATAACAATAGTTAAATGGTAAAAAAGAGACCTATAAAATGTTTATGTTTATTTTATTCCAATATTTTTCTTTTTTATAAAAATATTATATTAATTTAAGTTATGATTTAAAATCTTATTACGTTTGTAAAATAATTTTTTTGGTGTAGTAATTCAAACTAAAGTTTTTTATACTATTATTTAAGAATGGTTTTTTTAATATTTATTTTTTATAAATTCATATATTTTTTTGTACCATTTTTTTTTAATAATTTTAAGGTGAAAAATGGTACATTTTTTGGTACAATAAATATTTTATATAATTTTTAAAGATTTACAGGTAATTCGTAGTATATTCTTTAAAAGAATACTAATTTTTTTTATAAGATATAGTAATATTCTCCTTCATTTCTTTGTTTTCTATCCATATATGAATCTGGTTTGTTGACCCGGGGTCTATGTGTATCTTCATCTCGTCGAAATGTTATATCAACATCCTTTAGGAATTTATTCATTCCTTCATGTAGGCTATATGGACCTCTTGCTCTACCTTTTTTACCAGGTATTCCATTAAAAACAACGAGAGCGTCACTTATCATATCTATAAAATATACATCATGATCTACTATCATAGCACTTTTACCTGTTTTTTCTATTACATGTCGAACAATTCTTGAAGTTATCATACGTTGTTCACTATCTAGATAAGCTGATGGTTCATCAATTAGATATATGTCTGCTTCTTGAACAAGGCAGTTTGCAATAGCTACACGTTGCAATTCCCCTCCTGAGAGAGTTTTCACATCTTTGTCAAGTAAATATTTTAGATTCATTGGTTCAAAAATTTCGCCTTTATAAAATGACGAATTAAAGAGATTTGGTGAAAATTGTTCAAAAAACATACGAACTGTTCCTTCAAAATCTGGGCTTATATATTGTGGTTTGTAACTTATTTTTATTTCTTTTTCAATTTTTCCACTTTTTGGCTCTATGACTCCTGCAAGTATTTTTACAAAAGTTGTTTTACCTATTGCATTAGACCCTACTATTCCAACGATTTCACTTTGGTATATAATACCTTGCTCAATATCTAGTTTAAAAGTGCTATATTCCATTGATAGATTTTCATAAGTTATAAGTATGTTCATTTTTTGACGTTTTTTTGGTTTCTGTGAGAAAAACTCGATTTTTTCGCCAAAGCGAATGTTTTCTTCTTTTAGATATCCTGATAGATATGTGTTTATTGCATGACGTACACCACGTGGTTGGGTGACCACTCCATAAGCTCCTTCAGTCCCATAAACTAAGTGAACTTGATCGCATAGGAAATCAAGTATTGCAAGATCATGTTCAATTACAACTACTTTTTTTTTCTCAGAAAGTTTTTTTATTATTTTTGCTACTTTTAACCTTTGATATATGTCCAGATAACTTGATGGTTCATCGAAAAAATATAGATCCGCATCTTTTAGTAGTGTTGCTGCAATCGATACAAGTTGAAGTTCACCACCTGATATTTCACCTTTTTGTATTTCTTTATCAAGTACATTTTGAATTTCTAATTGATCTATGATTTTATCAAATGAATTTGAAGTATCAATGTTTTTTAATATATCTTTGATTTTTCCTTTTGTAACTTTTGGTAATTTATCAACATACTGTGGTTTAACTATACTA
>JBFEOQ010000037.1:0-17198 GCA_041550515.1 Thermoplasmatota archaeon
CTAGCAACCCAACTATTAATGGGCCATCATATGGATTTAAAGGAATTGAATATACCTTTACTGCTAGTTGTTTTCATGTGGATGGTATTAATATTTCGTATTTCTTTGATTGGGGTGATGGGTCTAATAGTGGTTGGACAGATTTTGTACCACCAGGGGTACTAGTTAATGCTTCTCATACATGGGTATTTGAAGGTGATAGTAAAAATTATATTATCAGGGTGAAAGCTAAAGATATTTATGGTGTTGAGAGTGATTGGTCAACATTTCCAGTAGGTATGCCAAAATCATATATCCACAATCCAATTGTAGAACTACTTATGAAAATAGTGAAGTGTTTTCCTTTCTTTGAAAAAATATTAAACCAGATATTTTAAAAACTTTTTTACTTATTTACTATGTTGGCGGATATGAAAGGAACGTAAAGCATTTATGGGAAAAGTATATACTTTTTCTTACTATGACAAAGATTCGTACGTCTATAACAATTGACAAAAATCTTTTAAATAAAGCTAAACACCACAGTATCCGAATTTCTACATTTCTCGATAGAAAACTGCGGGAATGCCTGTTGGATTTTAGTAATGATAATAAAGTTTTTGATGCTCCTTTTTATAAAAAAGGGGCAGGTTATGACGTCGCGCTTACAACGCGGAGATCGCCTGTTCAATTCCGGCCTGGCCCACTATTAAAAAGGTAGTTAATATTTTATGAATAGGAAAATATTGTTTTCATTGGAAAATTGTGTTAAATGTATGCAGACAAAAGAAATCATCAAAGATAGAGAAGATATTGAAATCATAACTTTTCCACATTCAATTAATGACTGGACAAATGATCAATTAAACATAGCTAAAACTCATAATGTTTTTGATGATTTACAAGTTACTGCGCCTATCTTTTTAGTTAATAATGTTAAAATAATTGGTTATTTAAGGATTCGAAAATGGCTACAGGATAATAAATAATATAAGAGGTAAAATATTACCCTTTTTACAATGGATGATGGACTTGAAGAAATAAAGAAAAGAAAAATGGAACAACTAAAAAAACAATATATAATTGGAGGAAAAAATATGAATAACATGCCTGGTTCTACTTTAAAAATAACTGATGAAGATTTTGATGATTTTGTAAAAAAATATAATACAATAGTTATAGATTGTTGGGCACCTTGGTGCGGACCTTGTAGAATTGTTGGACCTGTAATAGATGAATTAGCAAAAGAAATGCAAGGAAAAATTGTATTTGGAAAATTAAATGTAGATGAAAATCAAAAGACATCGATAAAATATCAAATAATGAGCATTCCAACAATGTTAATTTTTAAAAATGGTAATCTGATTGATAAACTTATTGGGGCAATGCCAAAAGATCAACTAAAACAAAAACTTGAATCATATTAGATCAGATTATGTCAAACCATAAAAATAGATTTAAAACTTTAATATTTCTAACAATCACTATAGTATCAAGTATTTTTCTTTCTGGATGTACTGAAGAGAATAATAATATTCCAAGCGATAAATGGCTTTTTGCAATGGATGATGATAATGTACAATACAAATATCAAGCAAGTGGAATTCCAACTTTGGTTATTATAGATAAAAATGGCGATGTAATATATTATTCACAAGGTAAACAAAGTAAAGAAACGCTAATTCCATATATTGAAAAGGCTATAAAAGGAACAGCAGATAGTCTTGGAGAATCAGTAGATTTCACAGTTGTAACCTTTAACAATCAAACATTTACTCTATCAGAAAAAAAAGGAAATGTAGTCTTATTAGATATTATGGGTGTTGGTTGTCCACCATGTGTTGCACAAATGCCAGATTTACAAGAAATCCAGATAGAATATGGAAACAATATTATATTATTATCCGTTGATGTAAGGTTTACAGGAGAAAATCAGCAAAAGGTTATTGAAACCTATGGAGAATATATTTTACTATAAAATAAAAACATTTTGGTAAAAAAAGAAAAATTTATTATAAAAGTTAAAGTTACCCAACTACTTAAAAATCGGGAGGATAAATATATGCGAAAAATTAATAAAAAATTTTCGATAACAATAATTTTATTTTTAAGTTTATGTTTATCAGCTTTTAATGTTAATGCTGATCCAACTATTGAAAATATAACGACAAATCCAACTGAACCTGAACGACTTTCATCATTTACTGTAATTGCTACAATTAATGGCGAAAATATAAATAGTGTAACTGTAACAATATCAGAATGTACAGAGAAACCAACTGAACAATGTTTCGTAGCTCACACTAATATACCTATGATTCTAAATGATAATGGAAAATATGAAGCCGAAGTAACATTAACTGGTACACAAGTGTCAATCGACCATATTCAATATTTATTTGTAATAAATGACAATGGTATAGAGTATCAAATTGGTGATCTAAAAACATATCTAAAAGCTGATAACAGTAACAATAATGATGGAGGAGATAATGGAACTCCAGGTTTTGAATTGATAATATTACTAACTGCAGTTTTTATTTCATTAATGATCTTAAGAAGAAAGAGATAAAAAATGAAGTTACAATTAAAAAGACTGCTATCTCAAATTATTTTTCTTTTTTCAGCAAATCTTGGAGCTTTTAATATAAAAACAGGATTCTGTTACCCTTTTTTTTATTGTAATGCTTGTCCTGCAGCAACTTCAGCATGTCCACTTAGATCCATGGAACTAAGCGTATATAAAGTTTTTAATAATCCGAATAATTTTAGTTTAAAACTTTTTTTATATCCAATAATTATACTTGGTGGAGTAGGAATTTTAAGTGGTAGAGCGGTATGCGGATGGGCGTGCCCTATTGGGTTATTACAGAGAGCTACTGGAAAAATAGCTAGACTTTTAAAAAAGAAATTACCTTTTTTAAAGAGACTAGGTCAGCATAAAATAGAACGTTATATAAGATATACAAAATATTTTACACTAATAGGACTTGTATTTTTAACTTCAATTTTTATAGGTTTTGTTTTTACAGATATATGCCCTGTAGGTATGCTTACTGGTACTTTTCCAATAATGATATTAAAACCAGATGTTTATGTTCCAGCTTCTTATTTCTATCCTGCATTAATTATTTTTATTCTTTTTCTTTTACTTATTTTTCTTGTTGAGCGAGGTTGGTGTAGATACTTTTGTCCTGTAGGGGCATTTTTAGCACCATTTAACAAGATTAGTTTAGTCCATATGAAAGTCGATGTTAAAAATTGTAAACATTGTAATATCTGCTCAGATATATGTCCTATGGGTATTGATGTTCCAAATATGAATCGAGATCCTGAATGTATTTTATGTGGTAAATGTGTTTCAGAATGCCCATATAATGTTGTTAAGTATGAGAGGATTTAAATGAGAATAAAAAATATATTAAGTCTAATAATATTATTTATTTTTGTAATTAGCTTTTTTAGTATTCTTTTTACTACTGATGTGTATAATGATGTACAAAGAAAAATCGTAAAAGAATTATGTTTGAGTTGTATAAAGCTAAAACCAAATACAATCAAAGAATATAGATTTGAAACTTCAAATGGTGCTCCTTATCCTGATTTCATCTTGGAAAATCTTACCAAAGGTCCAATTGTTCTTGACTATAGAATTACGTTTTGCCCTGGATGTATAGTTTTAGAAAATAATGTTTTATCTAAGGTCTTTAATATATCTTTCCCAGATCCTCTAGAAGATGATGAAGATACTGAAATTCCTGATTTATTGTATATAGAAAGACAATTCAAAAATACAAATGTAACACTTATTCATTTTAATACAGATGACAGTAATAGTTTGGATGTCCCACCGGATGGAGTCTATGCTAAATCCCGAAATATTTTTGATATTATTGGAGATGAAGGTAATCCAATGGTTGTTTTCATAACATATGGATATAATCATGGATTTATAGAACCATGTTATTCTACGTTTTATGAAATTGAAACGCAAGAAGATTTATTAGATTTAATTTATGAATCAATAAATCTTTATAACGAAAACAAAGGCGCCTTTCCATAATAAAAATTTAATTTATAGAAGGATAAATGCATAAACATCTATTTCTGTTTCTGATGTTTTTCCCTTATCATCATAAGCTATAGCTTTAATATTATGCTTGAGTCTAAACCATGATGGTTTTTTCCACAAGTATTCATATGGTTCTTGTTCAAATGTTTTTACTAGAGTTCCATCAATGTATAAATCAACCTTCTCAACTTTTGAATCATCAGATGCATATATTTTGATAGATGTTCTCCCAATTAAAATAGTATTTTGATTTTTGGTTGATAAAATATCATTACCAAAGATATGAAGTCTTCCTTTTATAGGATTAGTTATTCCTAATTCTGGTTTAAGATTTGCATTTTCAACTATTAATGCACCTTGACATGCATCAGCATAATAAGCATCAAAAGGATATTCTTTTTCAGGATCAGAATATTTTTCAATAGTTTTAGAATTAAAAATAACACCAATAACCATGAGGTTACCTATGTCATATTCAGAAAAATCAGAAAATGTATTTATATTTTTTTCCTCTTTACTTGATAAATTGATTTCTTCGTCATAAATAATTTTTATAAATGCATTATGGTAAATTCCCTGTCCACCATAATATGGAACAGAATTTCGCTCTGTTAAATACAACTTCAAACGACCATTATAACTTTTCTCCTCATAGTTTATAATTTCAATTGAAATATTTGTTTCTTTATTATTTTCCTCTAATTGTGCTGTAACATTTAGATAAAGCTCAGGTATTTCTCTCTTTTGAGCTTTAGATATACTATCTTCAAAAACACTTTTTTCTTTTGCGCCAAATACTAAGTCATAACCCCCATCAATATAAACTGTAGGATATCCATATATATTATAATCATCTTTTAAACGAGAGTTAGCTTCGCTATTTGTATCATTAATTAAGCTTACATAATAAAAATTGTATTTACCTGATTCATATAAATCATGTAGAATATTTGCAACCTTGGGACAATTAGAACACCAAGTCCCTGTACCTTCTTCAATAAAAACATTATGCACTAATTCTTTCTTATCTTCTTTTACACTAATAATATAAAAACTACTACCATCTTTAGATGGATCTCCAACTGGACCATTTCCTGCTTCATCATTAGCAGTTACATAATAATACCAATCCTCAACAGGATTTTTAGGTATTTCAATATTATATCTACCCGATATTATTGAGCTAGAATTCCAATTACTAGCACTTGAAGATTTATAATAGATAATTGCTTCTGTTACATTTTTGTTATCACTAAAAGTAACTTCAATAGTTGTTATTTTCCCCGTTGTTCCTGTTGTATTACCTGTTTTGCTGATAATATATGGAGCTATATTATCTGTTACATTATTTCCTGAATAATATAAAATAACAAAAGCTGAAGAGATCAGAATTATAGCAACTATTATTGTTGCTATTAGATATAATAATCGCTTCATATTAATAAATACACTTTGTAATATATATAAATTTAACTATTCCAATAATTTTATAAAAAAATTTAAAATTATAAGGTAATTTTTTTCCCCTTTTTCAAAAGACCTACAGACTCATCTGCTATTTCATCAAGTTTTTTCTTATCCATTGTTGCTTTACGAGCTTTGATATTTTGTTCTTTTATGGCTATTTTTGCCTCCTGGAATCTTTTCCTTCTTTCTTCTTTAATTCCAACTATCCTGCTTCTCATTTCAAAAGCTTTATCATGAGTTTTTTGTGCTTCTTGTCTTAACTCAATATATTGATCGTGTTTTTTATTTGCCTCAGCAATAGAAACAGACATTTCATTTATAAGTTTCATGAATTTTTCATGTTTCTTCTGATTTTCATCATAATATTTTTGAACGAGCTTATGTTCCTCATCTGCCTTTTTAAATAATTCATCTATTGCTTTGTCTTTATCAGATATATCAATTTCTACTTCTTTTTGTTTTTTAAGATTAATCTTCGTTTTCTCGTATTCCTCACGTTTTAACCTTATTTTTTCAATTAATTCGTTTTCCTCTTGTGGTTCCATTGGAACAGTTTCTTGACGATACTCAAGCATTTGAACATCTGCTTTAAGCTCTTCAACACGAAGTGGTAAATTTTTAAAAACAGAACCTTTTTTCTTTCTCTTTGCTTCAATTAATTTTTTTGCTTCTTCTTGATATTTATTACGTATTTTTTTATGCTGGCGCATATTTGCTACTAATTCATCTCGTTCTTTTTTTACTTTTTCAATTTCTATTTTTAAGTCTTTACGGCTTTCATGGATCATATCTCGTTCTTCACGAACAACCTTTGCCAAATCATTTAATTCATTTCTTCTCTGTATATATGACTGATATTTTTTCTCTGCATCCTTTAACTGTTCAATTTCTTTTTTTTGATCTGATTTCTCTTTCATAAGAAACACTATAATTTTTATTGTTTAAGTAGGATTTGAACACCGATATCAATTAACTAATATATATACCTCGTTTTTACCTGAATCTGCTATCCAAGGTATTTCAATATCAGCATAACCCCCACGGGGGATAATAACATCTTGTATTTTATTTTTTTCTTTACCATTAACATAGAAATAAATACTTATTTTGCCTGTAGATATATTACCATGATTCCAAACTTTAAAAGATGTTTCAACTCTATCATCTTTTTTAAATATTTTTGGCCAGTGAATAACTCCGGTTATTTTTACATCTACTTTTCCATTTTTTATTGTTGTAATTGTTGATAATTCTGTTTTTTTATTTTTATTACAAGGTTGTATAATGATTTTTGCTTCACACCAGTCCTCTTTTTTAACATTTTCATTTGATGTAACTAAAAGATTTATAATTTTTTCTTCTCCAGATTTTAAGAATAATTCTGTTTTATCCACTGATATTTCAAAACCTTTTGTATCATTTTCTATTTTTGATTGTATATTGTAATTAAGATCAAATTTGTAAGGATTTTTTATTGTGATATTAAACTCTGCTGTTTCATCCGGTTCGATTTCTTTAATTCTATTAAAGCAGATTATTTCTAAAACTCTTATACTTTTCAGAAATCTAAGAATTATAATAATAATTACTATTAATAGTATCAATACCACTGAAATTAAAATCCATCCAGCATATTTGCCTGTTAACCCTATCTTTGTAGCACCAGATTCAAATAATTTATAAATACTTTCTAAGATATTTGGTGTAATAACCTTTATAGTGATATTATATGATTTTTCGAAAATCGGAGGGTAACGTATACTTTGGTATGAAAATATATTTATCTTAAGCTCATCAGATTCATGATATGAATACCATGGTACCTCAACTGTGATATTTGCTGTTATAAATTCGTTTTCATTAGAATTTTCATCATAAACAGGTATTTCCCCTTCAGAAGAAATATTAATTAATACATTTAAATTATATTCAGTTTCTGCTTCTAATCCATATTCATCTGAAATATAACCTTCATTTCTGTTTCGTATAACTATTGAAAAAGTTTTGGATGAACCATGATTAATTTGTATTTCATTAGGTATATCAATCACTTCAAGATCATATTCAACCGCTTCCCTTAAAACAGAAACATATGATATATTAGTATCAAAACCAGTTTTACCTGTAGCATTTACATAAAAATAAATTTCATCTATATCATATACCGAATCATCAATAGCTGTGGAATTTACAAAAATATTAACTTTTTCAGTAGTTCCAGATTTAATATTAATTTCTTTTGGGTAAACCTGTATTTCCCAGCTACCTGTTTTTTCCTTTACACCTGCTGAAATAATAACAGTATCATTATAATCTTTACTATTTGTACTAGTTATATTTACTATATAATGTGCACTTCCTCCAGAATATACTTCTTTATCTTTTAGATCACCAATATTTATGTTATCTGTTTCTTTTAATGTAAAAACAATCTTTGAAGGATATACATCTGAACCATAAATAATATTAACTGGTCTAAAAGAACCAAAAAATGGTTTATTTATATATGATACTTCAAGGCTTAGATTATCAGTATACCATATCTCCTCAGAAGTATCAAAATTGTCAAAATTGAATTTTGTTGGTACATCTGGTCCTCTTTGAATGAGTTCAAATAAATTTGTTCTATCCAAATCTTCTTCATCAGTGGCAATTATTATACCATTTTTCTTTAAAGAAGTATTTATTCTTACCTTTCCAATAGTTAAAATCTTTGAATAATGAATATATAGATAAGCTGAAATATTTGTTAATATTTGATTTCTCTCAAAATCAGAGGTAGTCCAAATACGAGGTTCTTCTAATAATTCTATGCTTTTTCTATCTGTTTCTATAGGTTTTTCAATTGTTAATTTTCCATTTTCTGTAAGATAATAACTAACTCTATCAGTATCTATTTCTCCAGATGTTCCTCCAATTGTATATAATGCCCATATTATTAACCAATTAACTATTTCATTTTCAGTACTTATATTCTCAAATGAATCTATTTCATCTATATCTGTAAGAATCGGCGGCCAAGCATATGTAACGGTTGTTGTTGGTTTTGTTTCGTTTGCTATTTTTTCAAAAGGAAAAGCTGTAATTGAGTATAAATCATATTGAAAATCTGAATACCCCCTCTGGAAATAAACATTTATCTCTTCACTAATATCATTATAGAATTTAACAGAAGATGGATGATCAACTGAACCATAATAAAAAGCACTAGAAAACAAAACATTAACAAGAGCACCAAATTCATCACCACCGATTTCTAGAGCAGATAAATTTTCTAATGTAATATCAATAAGAGCAGCGAGCTCTTGAAGACTAGGATCCTCGACTTGTTTTAATATATTTACAATTCTCTCAAGTCTAGTAATAAATGTTGTATCAAATCTTTTTTCTACAAAACTGGCTACAGGTTTTTCAGAATATTCTAATTCAATTACAAAAGCTAAATACTCATTATCATAAATTGTTATTTGGATATCTTCTAATTTTACAATATATTTTTGTATATACTCTTGGGTTTCAGGTTCTAATTTAATAGTTTTATTTCCATTTTCAATAAGAGTATATAATCCATCAGAATTTATATGATAAACATCAATTTTTAGGTAATCTTGAAAATCTATTATACCAAGAAGTTGTATTTGTGTAAGAATTGGTGCAGAAAAATAAAGTTCAAATTCCATATCACCTTCAATGTTTAAACTTCTTGAGCTTTCCCATATTCCAACATATCTAAATGGATGTGGATTTAACTTATCATTAAAATCTACCAATGAGCGTAAAATATCGATTAAATCCTTGATAGTATCTGAATCAAAAGGCTCTTCTGCGTGTACATTATCATTAAAATTAATAAATAATAAACTGAATAATAGAAACAATGTTATAATCCCTGTTCTTGTTTTTTTCTTTAGCAGCATGCTGATATCTCACCAACATATTCATTTTTGAAATTATTTATATATTAATCTTTGTTGACAATAGTTACCATTTTTTGTAAATCAATAACTATAAATTACTTTATTATAATATATTTAACATTTTATAAATATTTTGCTATTGAAGATAATAAGTTGTTATTTCCCTAAAAATATTAATAAAAAACTTTTTCAAATTAATTTTAAAAATATAAATTTGAAAAAAAATAAATACATAAGTACACATAATAAAAATATACTTATGAAAGGTGGTTAAGAGGAAAAATAAAAAATTAAAAATTAAAATTGTTCTTTTTAATACATTAATTTTTACACTATTTATTATTCTAAATACAAATAATGCTCTAGCTGATAAGCAATCAATACAAATATATGTTGAACCCGAACAAGTCAATGAAAATGATTTTTTTAAAGTTAGTGCCTATACAATAACAGAAGGGCAGGAAATAGAATTCTTAATAAATGTTAACATAACTTTTAACAACCAGACATATATAATAACAGAAGAAAATGATAACTTTGAGGTTGAAATAAAAGCACCATCTGTAGAAACTGATAAAACTTTCGATATTTATGCAATAAAACAAGGTTATAAAACAAATTATACAAAAATAAAAGTAAAAAATATAAAACCTTCTCTGGAAATTATACCACAGGATTATATAATACCCGCTGGAGATTATTTTTATGTAACTGTATATGAAAATAACATTGACGGAAATACCGTCGAAGGCGTTAAAGTATATATCTCTAACTGTGGAGATATGATGGTTAATACTCAGATGGATGGCAAAGCTTATTTAAATGCTCCCAAAGATAGGGAAGAAATTAAGATTATTGCAAGTAAATTAGGTTATATAAATGGTAATTTAACAATAAAAATAAAACCTCAACCAGATATAATTAGTCAAATTATTCATAATAAAATTTTCTTAATATTTTTATCTTTTTTAGTTTTAATCTTCGCTATTTTATTTGTTCATTTTAGACAAAAGAAAAATATATATAATCATGCTAAAGAAATTTCCGACAAAAAAACTTTTGAGAAATATGCTTCCAAATCAGATAGTTCTTATGATGAAAACATAGGTGAATCTACAGATTTTACAAAATCTCCTGTTAGAGTAAGTCAGGGAAATGATGGTAAAGTCGAGGAGATAAGAATAAGTCGTCCAAATAAAGAAAAATATATAGTTGGTATAGAAACCCAGGTTAATGGTATTAAAGAACCTGCTAAATATAAAAATAATAAGCATGATGAAGATGAATGGTTTGAAGGAATAGATGACATTCGTTATGAAATAGATAAACTCACAGGAAAAATTGATGAAAAGGGTAAAGATAAATGGTTTGAGGGTGTTGATGATTTTAAGAAAAAAATTGATGAAAAAATAAAAAGGAAAAATAAAAATTAATGTAATTTAAAATAGGATTTAAATAATTAAATATCGTTAAGGTGTTTTTGATGGTAAAAGATAAACTTATATCAGAATTTTATGAATTGGACGTAAGTCAAATCATGGATAAACGTATTTGGGATTTACCGATTATTTCAGAAAAAGAAGATATCCATCATGTTCTTTCAATTCTTGGTGCACGTAACCACATATGGGTTGTTAGCGATAAAAAAATAAAAAAACTTGTAGGAGTTATAACAGAACATGATGTACTTTCCATTCTTGCTCCAACAAATTTACCTGGTTATGTTTTTGGTATGCCAGATATACGCTCAATTCGATTAGGTACTGCAAAAACTGCTGAAGATATTATGTGTCACAAAATTATTAGATGTGAACCTGATGATAAAATAATCGACACTTTAATGAAAATGACAAAATATAATTTGAGAAGACTTCCCGTTGTAAGGGATGATAAGATTGTTGGCGAACTAACACTACATCAACT
Source organism: Thermoplasmatota archaeon (assembly GCA_041550515.1). Classification (GTDB taxonomy): domain Archaea; phylum Thermoplasmatota; class E2; order DHVEG-1; family DHVEG-1; genus PFL35. Next base: position 11,359 of record JBFEOQ010000037.1, read on the forward strand.
TATTAGAAAATTTTATGCTGCAACTCAATATATTCCAATAGAGGAAGATGGAGAAGGTGTATAATAACGGAAATTTTTATTCTTTTACTTCTTATAGCAATAGCATTAATCCTTGCAAGAATATTAGGTTATATATTTAATAAAATTAATCAACCACCTATAATCGGAGAAATATTGGCAGGTTTTTTACTTGGAAGCTATGGTTTAGGAATACTTTCTAATTACAATTTTAATATTAATCTTTTAGGATTCAATCAAACTATCAATTTACCAGAAATAAATTTTTCATCTAATGAATTTGAAATATTTGCTGAAATTGGAATCTTATTTTTACTTTTTATATCAGGTTTAGAAACAGATATTATAAAAATTAAAAGAATGGGCAAAGCATCTGTATTTACTGCATTAGGTGGTGTTATTTTACCACTGACACTTGGTACTTTTTCTGGTATTATATTTGGTTTTGAATTATGGATTTCTGTTGTTATTGGTTTAATTTTAGTGGCAACCTCGGTAGGTGTTACAGTTAGAAGTTTAATGAATTTAAATGCTCTTAGTTCAGATTCTGGAATTACAATTCTTGGTGCAGCGGTAATCGATGATGTAATTGGTATATTATTACTAGCATTTTTATTAGGTGGTTCACCAATTGGTTTAATTATTAAAATATCAATATATTTCTTTATTTTCTTATATATAGGTTTAAAAATCATTGATAAACTTTTAAATTTAGGTGATAAAATCCATCTCCCAAAGGCCCTTTTGAGTATATCCCTAGCAATACTTTTTATTTATGCTTATTTTGCTGATTCAGCAGGGATTACTGGTATTATTGGTGGTTTTGTTGCAGGTCTATTAATTGGAAATACAACTATAGGTTCAAGAAGAATTAAGAGAGATATTCATGTTATTGGCGAAGGCTTTTTTATACCCCTTTTCTTTGTGTGGGTTGGAGCAAGTGTCAATCTAAATGCTTTTTTATCAATAGGTATTTTTACTGTAGTAATACTCATTGTAGGTATTATTGGCAAAATAATAGGTTGTGGAATAGGTGCAAAAATTGCTGGTCTATCATCGAAAGACTCTCTTCTTGTAGGTGTAGGGATGATTCCTCGTTTAGAGATGGCAATTGTAACAGTAACTATAGCTATTTCACATAATTTAATCAAAGATGAATTAATTGCACATGAACTACTTGCAACAACAATTCTTTTATGTATAATTACAGCATTAATAACACCATTTTTAATAAAGTTAATATTGTTAAGGAAAAATTAGTAAAAATTTATTTACATCTCATTTCGTTATAAGATCATAGATGAATATCTTATTTGAATTATCAAAAGAACATCCTGTTCTTCCACAAAATGAAATAATATCAGTTTTAAACGCAGAAAATATATTATATACTATAAATGAAAAAAATGACGATATTGTAAATATTTCTACAGATTCTGATATTAAATTAATAAAGGATGCTGCAAATAGATTATCTCATATATTTTTTGTTGATGAGTTATATTTTAGTTGTTTAAACTCAATTAGCGAAATTGAAAAAATGGCTAAAACAAATTTTATAGATTTGCCAGGTTCAATTGCTATTAGATATACAAATAGATCAAAAAATAGCAACTATAAAGAAATAATTAAAAAAATTACAGATATTTACACAAAAAATAAAAAAGTAAATCTAAAAAATCCAGATAATGAAATTCGTGTTTTTATAAATGATTCAAAAACATACGTTGGTAAAAAAATAATATCTGTTGATAGAAGACAATATGAAAAAAGAAAAGTCCAGTTTAGACCATATTTTTCGCCTATCTCACTTCATCCAAGAATTGCTCGTGCATTAGTAAATCTTTCTGGTATTAATAAAAATGAAATACTTCTTGATCCCTTTTGTGGAACTGGTGGAATATTACTTGAGGCTTGTTTAATTGGTGTAAATGTCATTGGTAGTGATATTGAAGAAAAAATGATTCAAGGTAGTAAAGAAACACTTGATTTTTACAAATTAAACAATTATCAGTTGATTCATTCAGATATCGGCGATTTAATTAAACATATAATTTTAGTTGATGCTATTGTAACTGATTTACCCTATGGTAAATCAACAACTACAAAAGGTGAAGAAATGAATAAATTATACAAGCGATCATTCGAAATATTTGCAGAAATATTAAAATCAAAAAAGAAAGCTGTAATAGGATTATCTGATAAAAATTGGGCTATAAAAATACATAAAAATCTAAAATTAAAAAATATTTATGAATTTAGAGTTCATAAGAGCTTAACACGATATTTTGGTGTGTATGAAAAACGACCATAAATCTTATACAATCTAGTACATTCACCTTTATTTATAAAAATGACTCAACTAAGTATAATATTTTTAGGAACTGGTGGTAGTTGGCCGACTGTAAAACGAAACGTTTCATCTATAGCTTTAAAAAGAGCAGGTGAAATAATGTTATTTGATTGTGGTGAAGGAACGCAACGACAGTTTCAAAAATCGAAACTTAGTTATATGCAAATCTCAAAAATCTTTATTACACACTTTCATGGCGATCATTTTTTAGGATTGCCCGGTCTTATACAAACAATGCAGCTTAACGATAGAGAAACACCATTACATATATATGGACCAAAAGGAATGAATAACTTATTAGAGCAAGTTCTTAGCCTTGGCTATTTCAAACCAAACTATCCAATTATTTCTCATATTGTATGTGAAGGAGATGTATTGAAATTTGATAATTATAAAATAAATGTTATCAATGTTGAACATGGTATACCAGCACTTGCCTATTCACTTGTTGAGAATATGCGCCCGGGTAAATTTGATAAACCTAAAGCATTATCTATGGGAATACCTGAAGGTCCTTTATTTAATAAACTTCAAAAAGGTCAAACAGTCATATTGAAAAATAGTAAAAAAATTACTTCAAAAATGGTACTAGGGCCCTCTCGCAAAGGACGAAAAATAGTTCTTTCAGGTGATACAAAACCAATAAAGAAAATGATAGATTTCGCCCAGAATGCAGACGTTCTAATTCATGAAGCTACGTTTGAATCAAAACTTGAAGATATAGCAGGTGAATATGGCCATACCACAGCATATCAAGCAGCAAAAATAGCTAAAAAAGCAAATGTTGAAAAATTATTTTTACTACACATAAGCCCGCGTTATCTAGATCATAAATTAATTGAGGAAGATGCACGTAAAATATTCAATAATTCTTATGTACCAAAAGATCTTGAAGAAATTGAAATTAAATTAAAAAAATAATAATAAATTTTATTATAATTTGAACTATTATTTTTCTAATACAGTTCTTAAACAATTACTAAGACTCTTATGAGCTTCTAATTCAAATATAAATGGTGCATCAGTTGCCCAACCACCAAAAGCTTCTAAAATATCCTTAACATCTTTTACTTCGGATTTTACCCAATTTTCTTTTTTCATTTGCTCATTATCAATAAATGCAATAATCTTCTCTACATCTTTTTCATGTTCTTTAGGCGTTATAAAAATATTGAATGTTGATTGATTTCCATCCTTATCTTCCTTGTAAAAAACACAACTTTTTGATGATGTTTGAAAAACTCCATATTTGTAACTCATAATGCTTAATATATCCCCTTTCCTTTTTTTGGAAAGTGGAACCAAAAAAAGCAAGTGTTGCAAAATGCTTTTATCATAGTTTCACCATCCAATAAAATCTTAATCCATTATAGGTTAAAATAATTAATGGTTGTATAAATTAATTCATTACAACATTAAGATGCATGACATACCTGAGCAAAATAATCTTAATTATTCTCTTTTGATAATTTCCATTGTTTTTAATTTTTCTTAAATCTTTTGCAGAATGACTTTTTTCCAATACTTAAATTTAATAAAAAAAGATTCAATTATTTTTAATAATGGCGAAGAAACAATTGAAAAAAATATTTTCATTATTAGTAATTATATTTTTAATAAATATTGGACAAGCACATATTGCTGAAACTAATACTGATTCAAGTTGGGTTATAATGTTCTATTTTGATGGTGATAACGATCTATATTATATAAACAGAAATAAATCTAATTAGAGACGTTGGGACAACGTATGAGATAAAATTTGCTAATCTTTTCGGTAGTGATGAAATAGGTGATACAAAACTATACTATTTATTAGATAACAACTTGGTTAAACAAGGCTAGCGTGCAGAATCTGATATGGGTAATCAAATACCTATAGACTAATAGTATTTCTTAAAATTCGTTATTTGTCGTATATTTTAAGAGAAAAGTATTTAAATTAATAATTCTTACCAATTGGTAAGTATGGGAAATTGATTGGAAATTAAATTAAAATTCCTTTTATACTATCCTATCCCTCCCTCATATTCCTCCACAACCAATCAATTAACCCATAAATTTTCTATTAAATTAATTTTTATGGTTTTTTATTATTCTTCCGAATTACCAATTGGTAACATTTTTATACTCATTACCTATTTATATCTTGTGATTAAAATGACACTTAATTGCCCATGTGAAATAATTGTATGGCGTATTATACCGGCTATTAGGAGAGAATTGGCTAAAACTTTAATTAAGGATTTTGGATTAACACAGAGGGAAGTAGCAGAAAAATTAGGTTTGACAGAAGCAACAGTTTCTAGATATGTATCAGGCCAAAGAGCAGATTTTAAGGTACCAAACGGTCAAGTTTCAAAAGAGATTAAAAATTCTACTAAAGAGATTATAAAAGGAAACAAGAAAACAGTTATTAATGAAACATGTAGAATATGTGGTATTCTAAAATCAAATAATTTAGTAAAAGAAATTGATATTGATTATATTTGTGAATTATCAAGTTCATAAGAATTGTAAAAAAAATTACGTCCTCAGTTAGATTAAACTTACTTTTATAATATTCATTAAATCACCAATTTTTTCGTAATTTAGTATAATTTCTACTTTTATAAACAAAAACACAATACACAGAAATCAAAGAGATATAACTAATCATATCGGAAAGAATGGATAAAATTTGGAAAAAATTCCTAAAAAAGTATTGGCAAATGCTTGCTTTGTTAATATTATTAGCAGTCATTACATTTTGAGGAGGAGTCTATGTTTTTTTTATGGTTTGTAGGAGAAGCTCAAGTAACTAATCCTGTCCCATCAATTTTAAGTGGGTGGGCAATGTGACATTTCATAAACTTATTATTTCATTTAATTTTCTAGGAATTCCTGTATATTGGGATATCTGTATTGATAACTATCGCAAAAATATATTTCGGATGGTAGAAAAAATTTCCTGATAAAGAACAAAAAGAATATAGAGATGAAAATCTTTTTGACAAAAAGACACACAAGTCTGATGCAGGTGAAATCTTCTCATTTTTAATCTTTATTACCTTCTGTTTCAAGGTTTATCTTGATGGTAACTTAGGTGTTTCGATTACCACATGGAAATTTATTTATCTTGTTAATTATTGCATAACAGCATTAATTTGGATAGCAGTTATAATTGATATTCCAGTTCTTATTGGTGATACTTTATGGTTATTTTATCAAATGAAAAAGTAATTTTATAATTTATAATAATTTTTTTAAAAAATAATCTATTATTAGCTATTTTATTTATCCAGTGGTTAACAAAATCATAATTTAATATACGAAAACTCACCAAATAGAACAGTTCTATTTGATAAAATATCGTCCTTGATAATGTAAAATAGAAAATATTTATAAATCTAGTAAAGAAATTGTAATTTATTTACAACTTCTTTATTCTATATCTTTTATAAAATTAATTTTTTCAATAAAGTAAATA
>JBFEOQ010000038.1:0-16956 GCA_041550515.1 Thermoplasmatota archaeon
ATACCCTTAAAGACAGGGTGTATACACATCTTGCGAGTGAAGATAGAAGTACTATTCTAACATATGCAGAGTGGCTCGATGATATGAATAATCTGGGACTTATAGATTAAAGTTCCAATAATTTTTTTTTTATTTTTATTAAAAATCAATCTTTTAACTAATAAATTGAAAAAATACTAGACCAAATAATATAAACTAAAAATTTCTTTTTTCTTATTTTAAAGAAGTTTCAATAAAGACATCTATACTTTTAATAAGGTGAACTTAAGAATAAAGAGTTATGAGTAACAAAAGTAAAACTTATTGTAGCATATTAAAAGATAATTGTGAAGGTTTTAAAAGAAAGAATTGTAAAGATTGTTTAATCTATAAAAATGCGATTAAAGATGCTTGGCGGAGACATACATATTCTTGTTAAGTAGTTAATGATATTTAATAAAAATAAATATATCCATATTTCAGTAAAATATTTAACATTTCAGTTGTTTTATTTTATTGAGGGTGGTACTATAGAAAATAGAATTAAATTAAGATATAATAGATTAATTGCAAAAATAGAGAAAGGTGATGGGTTTTACATTACTGAAGATGTTGTTGAAGATGTAAAAACAGGTATAGTTGAACCTTATTCAGAATGGATGAGACATCACAATGAGGACGACTTTTTGGAGACGATAAAAGACTAATTGAATAGAAAATAAGTATATTGATAAATCTGAGAAACATTAAAGTTAGTTTATTATATACGATTTTTACATTTTTGTTTTTTTATATAGAATGTTTTCTTATTTATGTTGAAAATATTATTTATATTTTTTTACAAATTTATTATTATTCAATATGCACAGGTGTTATATCAATAACATAGCAAAAGAAAGTATAACAATCATAAGACCAGATTTGATTACCAATATTAATATGCATTATAAAAGTATCAAATAAAAAATTTAAAGTTAAAAGATAAACCTTGAAATGATTAAAAATAGTTGCAGAAACACGTTTATAAATCAATAAAGCTCCATTGATCATTACATTAAATGTTATTTCGTCATCAACATTATACACATCAATCTTAATCCCTAAACCACCTTTAACAGTTACAATTGGACCTATTGATTCAATTTTATTTTTAATTTTAGGCTCAAAAAAATCATATCCAATAGCAATAACATTTGTATTTAACATCATTAAAAATATAATTATGATACATCCAGCTACTGCTATATTTCTCACTAATTTATTTCCCCCGTTACAATATTATAATATATATTTATCAGTTAATTCCTCTTAAATTTTATCACTTAATATTTATTTTATAATACAAATTGTAAAGCAATATTATGCAATAAAAAAAATTCAAAATTATTATTTTTTAATTAACAATATATTAAGAATATAGTTATTTTAAAGCATTTATTTTAGATTCTGCAGTTGCGTTTTTATCTGTTCGATGATCAATTTTCAATTCAGTAATAACTCGCTGAACTCCTGATTCATTAATTAATGCATCATGAGCATGTTTTACTGCTGTGAAAATTTGTTGTGTTGTTTCAGCCTCAATTACAGTTGCCATAGCATTAGTATAACAGGTTATTGGTTCATTTTCTAAAATTTTTACAATCTTTTTTACATAGCGACTTAAACTTACCCCTAATCCAATTGGTGAGATACTTAGTTGAGCTATTATCATAATTTACTTCACCAATATTTATTATTACATGGTAGTTTTAAATAATTTTGTAACAAGATAAGGATTTTTTAAATATTAAATCATATATAAATAATAAAATTTAAAATAAGATAATCTATTAAATGTTATAAGTTTCATTTTATTTTTAATTGGGAGGTAAAAAAAATAATGAATAAAAATATATTTGTATTATTAACTGTAGCAATTATTATTTCAGCTGTTACCACAGTAATAACAATATATGGTCTTAATATGATTGAAGATAGAGACATATATGTAAATATATCTGCTTATCCCCCTGTGGGATCAACGCCCTTTAATGTGAGTTTTTCATCATATGTTACAAATTATAATGGTGATTTAAATTATAACTGGGATTTTGGAAATGGCCAACAATCAAAAGAAATTGAGCCAACGATTATTTACTACGAAAAGGGTGAGTATATATGCAGTTTAAAAGTAACTGATGACAATGGTAAAACTGGTAGCGATTCATTAAAGATAGTAGTTAATAGTAATAAACCTCCAATTGTAACTCTTTCTATTAATGAAAATATAATTAATAGAGATTTTAATTGGCTTGAATTATTAAGTTTTACTCCGATTGCCTCTTTTGCAGGTAACCAACAACAATTTTTAAATTCAATTGAAGAAAGAAAAGGAGCAGATGCCTGGGGTAAAGGAACTATTGTTGTTACTGCGCAAATCACTGATCTCGAAGATGATGAGATTGTTTTATATGATTGGAATGTACAAACCGCTGATTCATTAATAACTATTGGTGGTAAAAAATTACAACCAGTACATAATTTATCTGGAGAAGAAAGTGTTACTATACCAGGTTTATACACATGGATTGCCGGTAGACATATTGTTAATTTAAATGTTACAGATTCTGCTGGAAATAAGGCTAATGCAAAAATTGATTTCACAGTATCACAAAGTTTACGAAGAACACAGTTTCAACAGGGGAGATATTTTATTACAGCGATATTACTAACACAAATTCCAAATGTTATGAGTTATTTTTGGAAAGTTCCGATAATTAAAAAATTTGTTTCAAATTCTCTTAATGAAAGTTGGTTGGATCTTCCGCAATCTATACAAAAGATAATAACTAGCATCCTTGGATACCTAAGATGGGATTATAAACCACCTATACCAAAAGCAGAATTAGAATTCTCAAAGATTAATGATATTAATCTTACATCATATATAAATACTACAAATGGAGAAGTTTTATCAGGAGCAATAGCAAGTAGTAGCTTTACCATATTTAATAATGACAGTTTAAACCCTGCAAAAAATATATTTATTACTTTAGAAAAACCTTATTCAAATGAAGAAGGTCTTGATGATGAATTGGAAATTAAAGGATTTACTATAGAAATTAATGATGGCATAAAATCTAATAAACTATTTTATAACGGCAGTTACACAAATTGCAATAACTCCTACAACATCTTACAACTCACATCTGGAGGTACCAGCACAATGGATCTCGTGGTAAATATAAAAGAAGGTACCATATTAAACAAAGGTTCTTATGATTGTAAATTATATATATTCCAAGCAAAATCCTTACATAAAGCAGAATATATAGATGTAATACCTTTTAAAATAATAATATAAAATAGTATGAAATAGTTAATTTGCAGCAGGTGGAATAGATTTAGGCGGGTATCTAAGTGTTTCATATATATAAACATCATTACGTTTTTTCTTATTTTTTTTCTCAGAAATAGCTTTACTAAAAAGTTTCTTATAACCTTTAAAAAGTTTTGGTTTGATATTTGATTCTCCCACAACTAATTTCCAATTTTTCTCCCGCTCCCAATCCGTCATGGAAAACTCTTTTACCAAATATCCCACCTCTTCAAAATATACATCCAAAAATGATTTATTAATTTTATTATCATAAATTAAACATTTGTTATATATATATTAAAAAAAATTAATTTTGTTACATATATTGCTAATAAAATTTAAGTTCAAATAATTGATATATTTTACAATAGGGGGCAATATTTTTATGAGGAAAAAGATAAGAATAATTTTAATATGTTTAACACTGTTGACATCATTCCAGACTTTATTCATTGTTAATGCAGTTAAAGCAAGTGGAACTACGCTTTATGTAGGGGGAAATGGATCAGGAAATTATTCAACCATACAATCTGCAATAGATTACTCAAAACCAGGTGATACAATTTTTATTTATTCAGGATTATACAATGAAAATATTTCGATTAATAAATCCAAGATAACATTAAAAGGTGAAAATAAAAATACCACTATAATCGATGGAAATCAATATTGGTATACAATTAAAATTGAAAATAATATTGATAACCGTATAAATAAAATTAATATTTTCGATATCACTGTTCAAAATGCAAGTTACTATGGTATATATATTAGATTTTCAGATGAAATAAATATATTAAATTCAATAATACAAAATAACAATTATTGTGGTATATATATAGAATATTCAGATTATAGTATATATGAATTCAATAAAATAATAAATAATACCTGGTGGGATTTTTATATAGAATTTTCTGCTTTTTGTAAAATCCGTTATAATCATATAATATATGGTAGAACTGGAATAAGAACAGAATCATGCAATAATAATGAATTTGCTTATAACGAAATAAGAGGACATAGTCATTATGGAATTCAATTAGCAAGACATGCATATATTACAAAACCTAATCTAATTCATCATAACAATTTCATAGATAACAATATTAGTGCAAGATTTCAGGATTGCGCAAATATTTGGTATAAAAATTATTGGGGTTATTCTAAATTAATACATATAATATATGGTGGTCGTTATCTTATTTTTTCAACCTTAAAAACTATATATATACCTATGTTTGAATTTGATTTTTTTCCAGCTAAAAATCCATATAAAATTTAACCTATAAAAAAAAAAAATTCAAAAATTATTTAATTCAAAAAATTTAAATTATATTACAGAATAATATATCTTATAATATTTTGTATTTAGGAATGTGAAACCTTCATGCTGAAAGTTTGGACTTCAAAAACGATTACCTTCATAATTATATTCTTGTTTATTGGAACTAGTATAATATCAGCTGAAAGTATAAACAGGTTTGATATAGATACCAATTTAATTGTTCAAGATAATAATATTAAATCCGAAGGGTCATTTACTATAATTGCATTACCTGATACTCAAAATTATGCATCATCCTACCCAGAAATTTTTATGAATCAAACACAATGGATCGTTGCTAATAAAGAAATTTTAAATATCGTATATGTTGGTCATGAAGGAGATATTGTAAATAATGCAAGATCTATCACCCAATGGATAAATGCTGATAAATCAATAAGTTATCTTGAGGATCCTGTTACAACAGGTCTATTTGATGGTATTCCTTATAGCGTTGTTCGTGGAAATCATGATCTTGGAATTCTTTTCGATAAATTCTTTGGTGTTTCTCGATTCAATGGACGAAGCTACTATGGTGGTCATTTTTCTGATAATAATCAAAATAATTATGTTCTTTTTAATGTTGGAGATCTTCAATATATTTCAATAAGCCTTGATTTTAATCCAAATATCGATGAATTAAATTGGACTAAAAATATTTTAGAGACTTACAGTGATAGAAAAGCAATAATTATTTCCCATAGCATGTTAGATAATCCCACCGGAGATTGGACTACACCTGGTTTAAATATTTACAATACAGTAAAAGAGTATCCCAATGTGTTTCTCATGCTTTGCGGTCATAAACATTATGAAGGTAGACGAAAAGATACATACAATGGTCATATTATCTATACATTACTTGCAGATTATCAGGATTATCCTAATGGAGGTAATGGTTGGCTGAGAATTCTGGAGATATGGCCATCAATAGAGATTATAAAAGTTAAAACATATTCTCCATATCTCAATCAGTATAAAACCAACCCGGAAAGTGAATTTGTTTTATATTATAATGAAAGTGAGAAACAGCCATCACCAAAAATTAATGGTCCCGTAAATGGAAAAGCAGGTGTAGCATTAAATTTTAATTTCACAGCAATTGATCCTGAAGATGATCAGATATACTATTTCATTGATTGGGGGGATGATGAAAACACTGGATGGATTGGACCTTTTAAATCAGGAGAGCAAATAAGTAAATCACATACCTGGTTAACAATGAATAACTTTACAGTTAGAGCTAAAGCTATGGATATTAATTATCATGAAAGTAACTGGTCAACTATTAATATAAAAATCCCAAAGAAATATTTCTATAAACCAATTATATTACAAATTCTAGAAATGTTTAGGCAGTTATCCTTTTTTTAATGGCAAATTTATTTTATAAATTTGTTAAATAACCTCAGATAACTATCGATTATTTGTCTTATAAATAAATAATTATAAGTTTTACTTTTTGGAGTTGAAAGTGTAAATTCAATCACATGATAATCACTTAAATTATCCTTATTTATAATTTCTATGCTCCCTTCAAATATTTGTTCTTGTTCATCCGGTGTAACAACTGAAACTTGAATAGTTATTTCACCTTGTTCTGGTGTCAAATCATTTCCATATGATGGGTTAAAACTCCAAACTCCCCAACTTGGATAACTATAAACCTCCCAGTTTAAAAGCGATTCTGGATCACCATTATTTTCAACAGAAAAATCACCATAAACAATAGAACCCGGATTTACATCTATCCATCCAAGATTACCTTTAACTTTTAAATCAGATATTAATTCATCAGGTTCCTCCTGTTCCTCTGTATTATTAACTGTAACTGATATAGAATTACATGAATAAGTTACCCCATCCCATGCAATACCCCTGATTATATGTTCACCATCTTCAACCTGGTTTGTATCCCATGTTAAACTCCAGTTATCTTTACCATCTGCAAGGATATATTCTCCATCATCTATTTGAACATAGACTTTTTTAATCACTCCATCAACATCATATGCATATCCAGTGATAGTAATTATATCATCAACTTCTGCATTTCTTCCAGGATATGTTATTCTACAATGTGGTGGCTTATTTTCATCATCTGGAGGTTCTTCTTCCTCTAGCTCAAAAATTTTTATATTTGGATCACCCACAAAAACAACAGCAGGGGCAATAGCAGGATATGTCAAAGTTGCTTCATCAAAAGCATCTTTTATTGTATAACCGGAATCCATAAGATAAAACATTAGATCCTGCCAATCTAATGCATCTGACCAACCAGGGCATTCTTCCATATGATCATATCCAATTGTAACAGTTTCATTTAAGCTTCCTTTTCTAAACTCATATGAAAACGTTCCAGGACCTGTTGTTGTCATTCCATGGCAACTTCCTATAAAAGCAAATCTCATTTTTTCACGATTCATCATATCATTAGCTGTCATAGATGATGTATAATAGCTACCATACCAATCAGCTTGAAAATATGTTTCAGCACCATGTGCAAGTTCATAAAACAACTCATAATCAGAATCACTAACATATGAAGAAATAGTACTAGGATCAGGAAGTGCAATCTCTACTGTTGAATCACACCAATGGGTAAACCAACCATATGCATTATAACGAAATTCAATCCAAGGATCTGGCCAGCTTTCTTCATGAAAACCAGACATAGAAAAACCATAATATGGTGTTGGTATTCCGCAACCAATTTCTATTCCATTTTGATCAAATAACAGTGTTTCACCTTGTTTGGTTCTAACTTCTAAACAAGATACAGGATATTTTTGTTCATTGTAAAACCTATAAAAATAAGTTAAATCATTTTCTTCAATAAAAACAATAGGTTTTATCCAAAAACAATCTTCAAATATCTCTGGCTTATTAGTAATATTTTCAGATGATACATTTATATTATTAGCACTTCCAATACTTATTCCAACTAATAAAACAAATAAGGATAAAGTAAATATTTTTTTTAACATTATTTATTACCCCCAAACCTTAACTATATACTACTTAGCTTTATTAAAAATTTTGGTATAAATTTTGAATTGTGAAAGAAGAGATTTGAGTTTTTATATTTTTTAATAATTTAATAATTTTTCAGGTTGAGAAATTAGATAATAACTAACTATATATGTCCAGATCAGAATTGGATATACAATCATACGTTCCATACCCCCTGGACCTAACCATAAGTATTGATCTGTTATGAAGAGAACTAATGCAGATAATGCTATTACTCCTAATATTATATTTATTAGTTTGAAGCGTATTTTTAATAATTTATATGAAAAAATTGCTGCAAATCCACCAAATAAGAAAATTATTATTGCAGCGATACTGTGAATTGGTTGGACATCATCTGTAAAAATTCCTACACCCATACATCCTATACCAATTAAGATTAACATAACATTAAAAAACTTGTTTTTTAAAACCTTATATAAAAAATATGTTCCAAATATTATAAATAATCCTAAAAGAAAAATAGATACATTAAATATTATTGCAGATGGTCCGATTCCTAAATCACTTATATAATTTTGTGATATGTTGTAACCTGGGTAATATACTTCTGCAATGGTTACTCCAAAAATAAGCTGAGTTATACCAATGAAAAAAATGATACCTGCTGTTTTTGCATTTGAATATATCATCTTATATGTTATTTTTTTAAAATTTATAAAGATTTATCTATATTAGACTAAGATTTATTAATAATTTAAAAAAATACGAGTGTTTATACTGATTAATTTTTAACTCTTTGTTGTTTTTTAGCATAAATTTCTTAATTTTGTTACATATAATCTACAAAAGATTTAAATCAGTATACCATATATAATAATATCCAGAATATTATAACTGGGGGGGTAAGAAAAAAAAATGAATAAGAAAATTACAGTAATTGTAGTGCTGTTAAGTTTTGTTATTCTAAGTTGTAACTCTGGAATTGCTATAAATATTAAAAATAACAATAATGAATTATCAGAAGAATATATTTCAGATGTTAAAACCTATGATACTAATATTGATTTTAATAATTCATATGTTTTTCAAGCTTATGGACCATTACGTAAAATAACAAATATTAATTTTATCGATGGATCACCTGATATAATTTCTAAATTCAATAACTTCTTGACAAGAAGATTATTTTATCCTATAATACCATATATTTTAGTAACTAATTTAACCTTTACAATATCATTTGATGAACCAGTAGAAAATAGATATGAATATAGGTATTGGTATGCAACATCATATACAAAAATAAATATCTCTGAAGAAGAAATAAATATGACAATTAATATGCCACATAACCGTGTTGTATATAATTTCACAGGAATTATATATTTCCAAAGACCAAAAATATTAAAACTATCCGCTGTTGGACCTAAATTATTCATACCCTATAGATTTTGTATAATTGGATATTGTGAATATGTTGAATCAAATATTGATATCATCTAAACTAAAAATTTTTTTTTAGTTTAGTTGAATATATTATTAATAAAATTTAAATCTTTAAAATCTATATATTTTTTACATTTAAGGATAAGAATATAATGAATGAAATAAGTATAAAAAAAATAGTTGTATTAACAATAATATTATTATTTTTAACAATAAATATCCCAATGGTTAACTCAGGAATTTTTAATAAAAAACAAATTAATAATAATTTAATTAACAACCTAGAAACTGTTGATATAACAATCTGTTATCCTTATCAAAATAAAATATGTATCGAAAAAAAAGAACTATCAATTAATGAAGCAAATAAGCTAAAACAAGATTTAGAACAAACATATAACACCTCTAACTCTTTAAAAAATATTTTTGAAAAACAATTATATATCTTAAAAACAAAAAATATTATTCCATCAGATCTTACACTTGAAACAATTCTAAAAAATAAATATATATATCTTAATAGTGAATCTAATATTAATATCTCATTTAATTTTACAATAAATCTTTTTACATTTGGATTAGTTAACTTAGTTTCTTTTCTTGGTTTTAAAAATTTTAGTTATTCAAACTCGTTTAATTCTTTTCCCCGTATTCCTGCGTTAAGGCTTGATTTATATCTTAAAAGTAAAGGATCAATAAGATATCTTATTTGGTCACTTTTTGCTTATAGTTTAGTAACAGAGTTTAACATATCAACTTTTAAATTTAATACAAAATTAATCCCAAAAAATCTTACAATTTCTTCAGCAAAGGTTGCAAGATTTTTTATTTTCGAAGGAATTATAATAGAATTTAACAGTAAATTAATTGGACCTTTGTTATTTGCATTAGGCTATTCCTTATTTTACTTATTTACATAATGAAACAATATTATATATAAAGTATATTACAAAAAATTTAAATTAACATTATTAATATATTATTTTAATAAAAGAATTACTTTTAATTCGTGGGAAGGTAAAAAAAATGAAAAATGTAAGAAATATTTGTATAGAAGCATGTGTTTTACTAACAATATTAATAATGGTTTTATCAACTGTTATTGTACCAGCAAGTACAGTAAGTAATTCAAAACTTGTAATACTTTTAGAAGAGAATTTTGAAGATGGTATAATGCCTCCAACTGGATGGACTGTCACTGGTGATGAATTAAGTATTTCCGAAGATGCTGCTTATGGTAACTATTCAGCTAAATTCTCTGATCCAACACAATCAAAAACTGTTGAGTTGATTTCACAAGATTTACAATTTGAAGAAGTACAATTAGTAAATATTAGCTTTTGGTTTAAAAATCCTGGAGGATTAGATAATTTATCAGTATATGTTTCATGGGGTGGTCCATGGTACCTATTAGGTAATTCATTTACTGAACCTGTTGAAGAGTATACCAAAGTTAATTTTATTAATGAAGTCATATTTGGACTTTTAAAAATTAAATTCACTTTTGTTGGTGGCGGAGGAGATGGTATTTATCTTGATTACATTAAAGTTAGTGATAAACCTTCAAATTATCCACCATTAGCACCAACTATAACAGGTAGAGATAACGGAAAACCAGGTAACGAATATGAATATAAATTTATAACAACTGATCCTGAAGGAGATAAAATTACATATCGTATCAATTGGGGAGATGGTACAGAAGAAATTGATATAGGTCGATTCCCATCAGGATTTCAAGTAGCAGCTAACCATGTATATTCTACAAAAGGTACTTACATTATTAAAGCAAAAGCAATTGATGAACATGATGAAATAAGCGATGTGTCAACATTTACTGTTTCTATATCAAAAAGTAAAACAGTTACTAATACTTTATTTCTGCAGAGATTCTTTCTACGTTATCCCATTTTTGAGAAAATATTAAGCCAAATATTATAAAATAAATATTAAGTTAAATCCCATTTTTTTCTTTTTTAATAAAGTAATTTAAAGGATAATCGAAGTTATATTATAATTTTGTTAATATTAATAAAAATATTTTTGTTTTGATAATATATTCATTTTTTGAAAATGGTATAGGTCCACCTCCACAAGAAACAAATATTATTGTGGATAATTCAAATACAATTACAGCTGAAAATACAGTAAAATCGACTGGACCATCAAAAATAAGATATTGGGATATACGTGTTACTAATACTGATAGCAGCACAGGTGTTTTAGGAGAAGGTTTTATAATACAACCTTAAAATTAATAAAAAATTTTTTAAAACTATTTATTTTTTATAGTTATAGTTTTTTATTATTATTTTAACTTATTTCCTCTTTGTTTTAAAAGAAAAGATTTTTGACATAATTATTTCATCTGGATTCTGAATGTTTGTGGCAACAATCTTGAAATAGTATCTTGTACTTGGAGATAGTCCTACAAGGGTCATGATGTGTTTTTTACTTTGTGTTAAATTATTTTGTTGAAGATAGAGATTATCTTTAGAGTAACCATATAATATCAATCCAGTTGATTCAATATTAGTTTCCCAACTAATTGTTGTATTGTTTTTATATGTTTTAACAGATGGTGGTTTAGAAGGAAAAGTAAGTAAAATCTGGTTATTAACTGTAATTTGTACAAAATCCGAGGAACCTATGTTATTTGCAGCATCATAGGCTTTTGCTTGTAAAGTGTATTGTCCATTTGATACCATGTTTGTATCCCATATACAAGAATAAGGATATGAGGTATCAGTGTTTATTAATGTTGATCCTATATAAAATTCGACTTTTATTACACCCATATCATCTGTTGCTGTTGCATTTATTGTAATAGTTCCTGAAACAGTTGAATCCTGTGTTGGTGAATTAATTGATACAGTTGGAGGGGTGGTATCATATTGTCCAGATATTAAAATATTTAATGCGCCAAGAGCATCAACTCTTCCATAACCATAATAGTCATCTCTTCCTTTTATTCCTAAATCTATTGCTCCATTAATTAGTGCTTGTTCTACTTCTAGAGCTGTTGCATCAGGTTTTACTGAGTAAAGATATGTTGCTACTGAAGCTGCCAGGGGAGATGAAATTGAAGTTCCAGATTTTGAATCATATCCATCAATTCCACTGGTGGTATAAACTAAGACACCTGGAGCTACTAGGTCGATTATAGATCCATAATTAGAAAAGCTTGCTTTTTTATCATGCTTATCAGTTGCTCCAACAACAATGATATATGGATAATTTACAGATGAAATATAACTATTTTGATTTCCTGCGGATACAAAAAGTAAACCATTTGTTTTTTCACGTAAATATTGACCCGCTGAATTAACTGCTGATATATATCCTACTCCGTAACTAACACTTACAACTTTTGCTCCATGATCAGCTGCATATATAATCGCGTTACATATGGATGTTAATGAAGCACTTCCATCTGGGCTGTTACTAACTCGTATAGGTATTATTTCTGTTGACCAGCAAGAAGATGGGATACCAATTTCATTATTAGTCTTTGCACCAATACAACCTGATGTTTCAGTTCCATGGGGGCATACAGGATCAATATCTGAGGATCCATCCACTGCATTGTATGCTAGATCTAAAATTAAATTTGGTGCTAGATCAGGGTGAGAAACATCAACACCTGTATCAGGATTTGATACTCTAACAGTGTTACCTCCTATAGAGATATCCCATGCTTGAGGTAGACTCATAGTACTATAAGGATATTTACTACCATCTCTTAAAGGATCATTTGAAAATAGCTCAGGTTGAAAAATCTGATCAGACTCAGCAAACTCGATATTTATATTGTTTTGCAAAGAGGTAAGAACTTTTTGTTTATTATATTCAGGAACCTTATAAACTAAAATATCAATTTTTGAAATTTCTGAATCGTAAGTTAAATCATATAATTTTGCTATATTGAGTCTATCTATTTTGGTAACTTGTGTTTTGAACTTTACTAAAATTATATCTTCAGCTAAACCCATTTGATTATCAATAGATTGATCATTTGATGGTATCGCAGATATTGGGTTTCCTATGGTGCAAACAAGTAAAAACATAAGTATTAAAATAATTCTTACTATAGATCTTTTTTTATTCGTTTTTTTTGCTAAGTAATTACTCTTTTTTCTTTTATAAATTAATTTATCCTTCATCATGTTCCCCTCCAGATTTTTTTATTAATTTTAGATATAAGATTTTAAATTCTTAAATTTCTAGGTTGTTTTTCTTAAATATCTTTCCCATACTAAATTTTCTTAACCAATATTTATAAAAGTTTCTTGTTAAATTGTCATAAAATAATTACGACAAAAAAAATGATATTAAAATTTTTTTAAAAAAACACTTAAAGATTAGATTTTTAATATATAGATCAATCTTGATACAAATGTTTTGAAATAAAAAGATATGACTAATCGTTATATCGCATTATTTTATTTTTTGGATTAAAGATAAATGATAAAAAAAATTTATTTTTTAGGTTTATAACTTTCTCTAAAAGCACCACTTGTAGATTGGACTAATACAGTTGCATTACGTTTTTTTGCAAGTATCTTTGCTGCTTTAATAGCATTTTGTTGTGTTCTATGATGACTATAAATTTTACCATGAGTTCTAACTGCCCAGTCACCTTTTACTTGTCCTGGTTGAGGTTTATTTACTACATATATTACATTTGCTGATTTTTTACTAATTATTTGTTTTTTTGATTTATTGTTTTGATTTTTATTTATTTTAACTATCTTTTTTAGATAAGGTAGTTTAGTTTTAGAGTTAACACCAAGTTCATAGCCCTCAGGTTTGGCTGAAGGTTTTCCACTTTTAGGTTTACCTGGACTGAAGAAAAATATGTCAATTTCTTTGCCTACGTTTTTAAGTTTTACTTTTAGGGTATATAGAGTATATCTATCATATTTGAATATCTTAGGTTTTTTTACTTTACCAATTTTTTGAAGATATGGCATTTTTGTATAGGGATTAACTCCTACTTCATAACCTTCTGGCATAGCACATGGAATTCCACTTTTTGGTGTATGTAAACAGAAATAAAAAATATCTATTAGTCTACCTGTATTTTTTAGTTTAACTTGTCGAGTATATAATGTATATGGACCATAAGTAAAAACATTGATTTTTTCAAAGTATTTTTTTACATATGAACTAAGAAGATAAATAATTATAATTACATAGATTACGACGAATAATATGTTTTCATATATCCTGTTTCCAATGATTATTGCCCATATTGGCCATATACTCGCCCATATGTTATATATTATAGTGAATTTTCTAGTCCAGTTTTCTCGTAGTATAAAACCAGTGGTTATTTTATATAGACAAAATACTACTATTGCAAATAAGAATATTGTTACAAATAGATAAGGAAGGTTTCCTAGTGAATCTAAGTTGTAACCATGAAATGGGTATAATCCATTAAATAGATAATCAAAGAAAAAATAATATATTTCAAAAATTAAGAATAAAATTAAAAATATGCTTATTCCCATTGGCATATTTTTATCTTTATACATAGAATTTACCTCCTACATATAGTAAACCTACAGCAATGGTAATTATTATCGCTAGAGCTGATACTATATACCAGAACAATTCATCTTCACCCAATGGTTTTGAGCCATCTGTTATTACAACTTCCATAGTCTTTGTATCATAGTTACCCTCAGAATCTGTTATAGTTATTTTTACAGTGTATGTACCTTCTTTATCATAGGTATGGCTTTGTTTTGCACCATGGCCTATACTTCCATCACCAAAATTCCATTCATAGGTTAGTAAATCTCCATCAGGATCATAACTTCGTGATGCATCAAATATTACTGGAATTCCTACTTTACCAGTATATGGGCCCCCTGCATTTATCACAGGTGGTCTATTTGAGTCAAATGAGTCGTTATCCGGTTGAACAGGTATTATTCCATCTGGTTCTCCCCCTCTGATTCTAAAAAGAGTCCATGCTATTAATCCACCTGCTCCTAATAAAAGTAGGAATTTATAGTTTAGTCCGGGTCTATATACAATTATGCTATCTGAATTATCTTTACCGTTATTATCATATGCAATTGCTTTTATTGTATAGTTTTTTTCATCACCTAATGGTTTTACAAACCATATCCATGAATATGGTTTAGTGGTATCAATTTTTTTAAGTTCATTATTTATATAAAATTCTACTCGATCTATTCCTCCTTCACTCTCTGCTTGTACTTTAATATTTATTGGACCAGTTATCTGAGGTTTATATTCATCTGTTTCTCTTCTTATATTGAAAAAATAATTGTTATAATTTCTTGGTTTTGTTATATTAATAGTTGGACCTGGTTCTTCATCGATTGTGAAAATAGCTGTTATTTCTTTGTCATTATTCATAGTTATAGTTGCGGGGTTTTCCCAAAGATTAAGGTCTCCAGTCCAACGGGTGAAATGCCATCCAGTACTTGGAATAGCAGTTAGTATAACTTTTTGATCTTTTAAGAATAATGTTCCATCAGGGTTTTTCTGAACATATCCATTACCTACAGTGTTTATTGTAAGTTCATAGACAATATATTCATGTATTCCGTTATCATCCGGGTCATAATATTTATCTGGTTTTTCATCACCATCACTATCATATATCCATTCATTTGTTCCATCATAATCAACATCTCTTATATCAATATCAACAAATATATCATCATCAGGATCCCAGTATCTCTCAGGAAGCCCATCATTATCTATATCTATAAAATGATCAATTTTATTGTCATTGTCACCATCGATTGATTTAATACTATTTGATGATCCATCTGGATCTTCAAAAACTTCATATCCATCTAAAGGATTATCATTTTGATCTATTGCTTTTTCATCTTTATTATCATCATCTACATCTATATATTTAGTAGGATGAGAGTCATCTGATGATATTATTACTGTTGCATATGTAGTATTACAACGGTTTTCTTTATAATCATATTCAAAAGCATTAACATCTGCATTATTTACAAATTCACCTATTGTATTTCCCACAGCATCAAATTCAATGATTAAGCTTTCTGTATCATATAGAATTATATCATTAAAAAACCACATTATTATTTTTTCATCTGTTGATATATCTGTTGGTTCATAATTTGAATTTCCAAGATATACTACTTCAGATGGTAATCTATCTATTATTGTTATATTAGTAAGCATATATCCATTAGTTCCACCTGGTTCTCCATCCCAATCATTATATGTTAAATTTATTTGAAAACGAATTGTTTCACCTATACTGGTGTTGTATGTTTTTACCCAGTTTTCATCATCTTTAATGGTTTTTTCAAAGATAACTGCTTCACTATGTCTATCTGTTGAATTTAAAACAATAGTGTTTATGATTTCTACTTCTGCACATGTTGTTCCAGGGTTGACTTGTATCTGTGTTGATCTGTTGGTAACGTTCCAGTCTGATCCTGGGTCTGTTTCATTTACCCAGTACATACCTGGTAGTAGATTGTTAAAAGTATAATTACCTGAATCTGTGAATATGTAACATTCATCACCTATTGGATATGATGGTCCTTGTATACATACAGAAAAGGAGACTGGCCCAGGTTCCACTTCACCCCAGTCCATAACTTTTGTGACTGTTATGCATCCTGGTTTGAAAATATTTATGATTTCTACTTCTGCACATGTTGTTCCAGGGTTGACTTGTATCTGTGTTGATCTATTGATTACCCCCCAGTCTGATCCTGGGTCTGTTTCATTTACCCAGTACATACCTGGTAGTAGATTGTTAAAAGTATAATTACCTGAATCTGTGAATATGTAACATTCATCACCTATTGGATATGATGGTCCTTGTATACATACA
>JBFEOQ010000039.1:0-16515 GCA_041550515.1 Thermoplasmatota archaeon
ATACTTACCAATTGGTAAGTATGGGGAGTAGATTGGAATTCTTTTTTTTATATCCTATCCTCTCTCCCATTCCTCCACAAACTTAATTGATAAATTTTTTATAAAATAATTTATATTAATATTAGTAAAATAAATCTCTTCTCAATAAATGCTGAAATAATTTTTACTTACGAAGCTGTCCCAATGAAGAAAGCTCATCTAATACTTTATCTACTGCTAACTTTACTTCATCCGTCTGTCTTGCACCAGCACATACTATTTTCCCTGAGCCAAATAAAAGCATGGCAACTTTTGGTTCTTTTAATCTATATACCAAACCTGGGAATTGTTCAGGTTCATATTCAACATTTTCTAAGCCAAGAGCAATAGCTACTTCTGAAAGGTTAAGTTCCCCTCCAAGATCTGATGTTGCTACAATATTTTGAATTATAATTTCTGGATTTTTATATACTTTAACACCTATTTTTTCCAATTTTTCAGCTATTATATCAACAGTTATCTTTACATCTTTTATATTTTTTGCACCAGTGCAATTTGCTGCACCACTTCTAAAGAGTAATGTAGCTGTTTTTGGTTTAATTAAGCGATATACGAGCCCAGGGAATTGTTCTGGTTCATATTCAGCATCTTCAAGAGATTGTGCTATTACATCTAGATCTAATTTCTCAGCAAATGTTGTAGAAGCTACAATATTTGTACTTTTATTTCTGTCATATATTATCACTTTTACACTTAATTTAACACTTTCACATTAATTATGCGATAAAACTGAGAATAGTTACCCCTATAATAATAGTTCCCTCATTTTTGTCGATATTTTACATCAATTAATTTTTTTAATATATTAAAAGTAAATTATATGTTAATGATAAAACCTATAATAATCAGGATTATGCTAAAAAAATAAAATAAAAGTGTTTTTAATGAAGTATGCTTCCAGTTCGGTACACTTTGATTTATTATAAAATTTGATAAAAATAAAATAAATCCAATAATAGTTATAATTGATATGGTTTTAATTATCAAGATTGAAAACCAATAAATTAATGGTGTAAAAAAACCAAGAAAAACTATTGAAATAAGATAAATTGCTATAGCTCCTTCTTTTGTGCGATATTTACCAAAACTTACAAAACCTGTTGGTGTGATTCTATAGAAAATTGTTGAAATAAAAACGATGAAAATACCTGTTAAAATCAATTTACTATATTCAGATAATAAATTTATAAACCACAATTTTTATCCCATTCACCTTTCTATTAATGTAATGACATTTTCATTTTTGCGATATAATATTTTTTTAAGATAAAGTAAGCAAGAAAAGAACCGATAATACCACTTGCAATAGCAATAATATTAACATATTCATCTGTATAGTTAATCGATCTTAACGTAAAAAATAATTGAATTAGTATTGATCCAATAAGAATATTAAAAAATAAACGATTTATTTTTATTGGAATTTTATATTTAACATTTTTAAAATAGAAACTTCTAGAAATTTTATAATCATTAGGATATTTTCCATGATAGGGATAGCGTCTATATAATTTCTTATAAGATAAACCATCTAAAATTAAGAGCTTAAATTTATTTAATTTTTCTTTTTTATTTTTATTACTGATAAAAGGTTTATTCATACTTTTTTTAAGAAGGTGTGGTGTTATCAGGGAACTAACAATAATCAATAATATAGTAGCAGTTTTTATTTGTTGAGAAAAAGTGCCTGAAGGATCACCAAAAATTCCCCTTTCAACTTCAGTTGAAACAATAATCAATGCCATACCCATTATAGGCATCATACCAATTCCAATAGATAACGATTCTTTATTACTTAAACCAGATATTTTTGATCCAATTGTTGCACCAAAAGTATTACCAAGAAGACCTAGCAGTATAAAAAAGATAATGAAAAGTAGATAGGGAAAAAAATCGGATGTAGAAAAGAGATTGAAAAAGTTAAAACTTGCTCCAACCCAGACAAAAAATAGGGGAATAAACATAGTATAGGCTATAGTTTTAATATAGTTATTTACCATGCCTCCTTGAGGGGTTTTTCTAATAATCAAACCTGCAACAAAGGCTCCTATGATAGCAGCAAGACCCATATCTTCTGCAAATGCTGCAAAAAGGAAACAGATAATTAAGGCTAATGGTAAAACAAGCATAGTAGTTTGTCTTGTAATCCCTTTTCGAATAGAATATTTTATTATTAAGTAACCAACAATTAAAATAAAGAGCATAAAAATAAAAATTTTTAAAACATAAACAACTGGATGTCCCTGACCAATTATCAAAGAAAATAGTATTAAACCAAATATATCATTAACAATTCCTGCCATTTGTAAAGTTAATCCAACTCTAGTTGATAATTTATCCATATCTGATAAAATTCTCATAGATATGGTAACCGATGAAGCAAAGAAAATCGCACCTATACCCATACACATAAGAATGCTTAAGTTAAAAGCTAAACCGATTACAAAACCAAGTGAAAAAGGTATAATAATCCCAAATATTCCACTTAAAATACCTGATTTACCAGATCTTTTCAAATCAGAAATATTTGTATCCATTCCAATAATAAATAAAAGAAATATAATTCCAATAAAAGCAAGTTCCTTAAATTCTGGTGTATTTAGATTAAAATTAAATTCAAATAAAGTTGTACCAAAAAGATTAATGGTAGAACCAGAAAAATATCCTATGCAACAAGGACCTAAGATAATACCTGCGACAATTTCACCTACAACACCTGGCTGATTACACTTTTCAAATATAAAATTTAGAATTTTTGCCATGATTAAAGTTATTGCTATCTCTAGTAACATAGAAGCATCCCATTTACAATATGTTCTACCTAGCAATCAAAAAATTATTATTTAAACTTGTGGATGATGATTAATATAAAACTATATAAGTTTTGAATTACAGTTGGAATAACCTTAAAGGTATTTAACAGTTCTACTAGTTATAATATCTGAAAAATTTAATCATAAATTAAAAGTCAATAATTAAAATTTCTAATCTAGAAATCTATCTTTTTTCTTTAATTAATCTTGTATAACATGGATAAAACTTTTCAATTGACTCAAGTTTCCAAAGAATAAAACCTAAGCTAGCCTCCTTTAATTTTTTATTTTTTATCTTTATTTTATTCATATTAAATCCCCTTCTTAGATCTATATTACTTCTCTATTTAATACTTTAAATACTTTTCTATTATATATTTTATTAAATAATTGTTACATTTGGTTTATAAAAACTTTAAAAATATGATTGTATTCTTATTTATAAACAATATTTTTATTACAAAATAAATTTATACTTTTTAATATTAAATATTGAAAAAATTCTAGGTGGTTTTTATTACTTAAAGAACTTTATTTAATACTTATTTTGTGATTTTTAATGAATAATTTTATAATTACTTATTGTATTACACCCCTCCGGATGCGAGATTCTTCCAATAGGAGGGAATTAATTTGACTCAAATAATCGCAGAAGAGCTAGCTAAAAAACAAAAAGAAATTTCTGTAGCAGAATTTTTTGAGAGAAATAAACATATATTAGGTTTTGGAAATCAGACAAGAGCACTCATAACAAGTGTTAAAGAAGGCGTTGATAACGCATTAGATGCATGTGAGGAAGCAAATA
Organism: Thermoplasmatota archaeon; assembly: GCA_041550515.1. Classification (GTDB taxonomy): domain Archaea; phylum Thermoplasmatota; class E2; order DHVEG-1; family DHVEG-1; genus PFL35. The sequence goes on from JBFEOQ010000039.1 coordinate 3,658, forward strand.
TTTTACCAGATATTTTGGTTGAGATTAAAAACCATGAAGATGGTGAGTGTATAATTATAGTTGAAGATAACGGTCCGGGTATTATAAAAAAACAAATACCTCATATCTTTGGAAGATTATTATATGGTTCACGTTTTCATGCGATAAGGCAAAGTCGTGGTCAGCAAGGAATAGGGATATCAGCAGTTGTACTTTATGGTCAACTTACAACTGGTAAACATTCAAAGATTATTTCAAAAATACAACAAGATAGGCCTGCTATAATAACTGATTTGGTTATTGATACTAATAAAAACAGAGCCCAGATAATAAATACCGATACAATTCACTGGGATAAACAAAATGGTACACGTATTGAAATTAATTTAATGGCTGATTTTAAACGGGGAAAAAAATATGTTTATAATTACCTACAAAGTACATCTATTGTTAACCCCCATGCGCAAATAACATATAATGAACCTGATGGAACGACTTATATTTTTGAAAGAACTTCGGATCAGTTACCTCAAAAAGCAGTTGAGATTAAACCTCATCCATATGGTGTTGAAATTGGAACACTTATTAAGATGGCTAAGATTACAAAAGCTCGCCAACTTAATTCTTTTTTAAAAACAGAGTTTAGTAGTATGGGTGATAGAACAAGTAATTCAGTTATCGAAAAAGCTGAACTTGATAAAAATTTAAATCCAAAAAAGATTACTCGTGAGCAATTTCTAGCAATTCATAAAACATTTAAAAAAATTAAAATAATGGCACCACCAACTGATTGTTTATCACCTATTGGTGAAACATTAATTAAACGTAGTCTTAAAAATGAAACCCAAGAGATATCTCCAGAGTTTATCATTACTTCAGCTCGTCCACCATCTGTTCACTCTGGCAATCCATTCCAAGTTGAAGTGGGTTTAGTATATGGTGGCAATTTACCAAGGGAAGAACAAGTTAAAATATTAAGATTTGCAAATAGAATACCTCTTCTTTACCAACAAGGTGATTGTCTTATAACTCAGGCAATATCTTCTATTGATTGGAGACGATATGGATTAGCTCAGCCAGCAGGTAAGGGTATACCAACAGGTCCTGCGATTTTCATGGCACATATCTCCTCAACGCAGATCCCCTATACCTCAGAAAGTAAAGAAGCTATTGCTGATGTTGAAGAAATTGAAAATGAAGTTAAACTTGCTTTTCGTGAATGTGCTCGTAAGGTTCAAAAACATATTAATAAAAAAGTTAAACGTATAAAAACACGTGAAAAATTTGATCTTATTACAAAAATTTTACCAGAGATTGCGAAAAAATCTGCTAATATGCTTGATAAACCTGTGCCTTCTCTAGATCCAATTATTACTAAAATAATGGATGTAGTTTGGATAGAAGACGTTGTAGAATACGAAAAGATTAATAGAAAACCTATTCAAACAACCCTTGTTCAGGAAGGACTGGTTAAAACTAGAGAAAACGTCATCACAAAAAGTAAAATTATGATTGTAAATTATAAGCGCAATTCTCAAAAGTTTAATCTTTATGCAATTATACCTAAAGATGCAGTTGTTGGGGTGGTATCACCTAAACCTGTAGAAATAACTAGTAATTATATTAAATGGTGTTTTAAAGATATACCTCCTGCAAATAAGATTGATTTAAACTTTGAACTTGCGGGACTTGGGAAAGGTGATTTTGATGAAAATGATTTATATGTAGAAGATATCAATCCCACATATGTAATTGGTGCTGATAAATGGGAGGGGGACTAAGTTGGTTAATAAAAATTATAATGAGGTTTTATTAAAAATTAATATGATAGCAGAAAAAATATACAATGATTTCCAAGAAACAAAGATACCATTTTTAAATCTACCAAAGAGAACTAAAGCAAATATTACATTTGATGAAAAATTTAATGTTTGGAAATATGGAAAAAATTCAACAGAGAGAAATGCAAAATCACTTGATGGCGCGTATATGATTCTAAGAACAATGTATATGGCTGATTTTATCAAAGAAATGATAAAAGTAAAAAAATCCTCAACACTAAGAGAAATGTATTATATATCTGAAGGTTGGGATCTTGCAAAATTTCACTCACAAGATGAATCAAATCTACTGGCTGAAGATCTAGAAGTAATAACAAATTGTATGCGTGAAGATTTCAAGTTAAGACCTGAGGAGGACGGAGCACGTGTAATAGGTAATCTAACAATAGACGAAATGACACGTAATAACACTAAGAAAAAAATCCACTGCCAAGATGATGTTGGTGATGCAGGATATAGTATCCCTTATAATGTTGAAAAAGATAAAATTACTATTAAAAACTGTGACGCAGATTTTATTATTGCAATAGAGACAGGTGGTATGTTTGACAGACTTGTAGAAAACGGTTTTGATAAATCAAACCGTGCAGTTTTAATACATCTAAAAGGTCAACCAGCTCGTTCTACTCGAAGGTTTATTAAAAGATTAAGTACTGAAAAAAAATTGCCAGTATTAGTATTTACAGATTGTGATCCCTGGAGTTATCGAATTTTTGCTAGTGTAGCATATGGCGCAATAAAAACTGCACATATATCTGAGTATCTAGCTACACCCGTAGCACAATATCTAGGAGTTACTCCATCTGATATTGAGAACTATAAACTGCCAACAGATGATCTTACAAAGGAAGATATAAATGCTTTGAAAAGTGAACTAACAGACCCGCGTTTTCAGGATAATTTTTGGAAGGGAGAAATAAAATTACAATTAAAAATTGGTAGAAAAAGTGAACAGCAGGCTTTAGCAAAGTATGGTTTAGACTATGTTACAGACACGTACCTACCAGAAAAATTATCCGAGATTGGAATTACAAAAAAATAAATAAAATTTATTTTTCTATTTCTTTTTTTTCGTTCTTATTCCAGAGTTCATCAGGTGGTATTATAAGAGTTCTAAGTCTTAAAATATTCCCAGTATCAATTTCAATATAAGTTTTACTAAAAATTCCTCCTTCAACTCCTTTTGGATAAGTAAAAACATGAATATATTTTCCATCGATAATTTCAGGTGTAAATTGTGATTTTTTTCTTATTTTTTTCTCAAGATTTGAACAACGAAAATAAAATAAAATTTCAAAAATTATGAAAATACCAAGGATTACAGTTATTATCAAAATCCAATTTTCAAAATTAATAATTGCCCAGTTATAATCATAATTCAAGATAAAAACTCCCGAAAAAACAATTAAAAAACAAATAATTAATATAATCCCTATTAAAAATATAATCTTGGTTATATTAGAATATTTTTTATTTATTTTTTCTTTGAATTCAAAAATCTCCTCGTTTTTTTGAGATTCAGACATATTTAAAACCTTATTAATATGTATTATAATTATGGTATTTTAAAACTATCTATTTTTATTTTTTTTAAAAAAATCAATTAATTTTTCTAATGATTTGCCACGATGAGAATAACTATTTTTTTCGTATATGTCCATCTCTGCAAATGTTTTTTGAGAATTTTCAGGAATAAAAATTGGATCATATCCAAAACCGTTATTTCCACGTTTTCTATTGGAAATAGTACCTTTGCAATCACCTATAAATAATTGAGGTCTACAATTTGATTTGCCATATGCATAAACTGATTTAAAAATTGCTGATCGATTGGTCTTATTATTATTCATAATTTTTAAAACACCTTCGCAGCCAATTGTATGATATACATACGCAGAAAAAATTCCAGGAAAGCCATTAAGGCTTTCTATAAAAAGACCTGCATCTTCTAAGATAAAAGGATGCTTAAATTTTTTAAGAATATATTTAACCCCAAAAGAGGCTACTTCTTCGAGAGAATTTGCTTGGATTTCAGGATAACCAATATTTTTTTGGATGAGTTCTATATGTAATTCTGAAAATTTTTTTTTTGCTTCAATAAGTTTACCAGTGTTACTAGTGATAAAATATATATTTTTCATCTATATCTTCCTCTCTTAACAATCTCATCAATCTTAGAAATTATTTTATTAAAATCTTTATTATTAGTTTTTTTATAACCATTGAGGACATATTCAAAACAATTATGATATTTTGAATGAGTAGATTCAATAGCTTCCATTAAAACATGTAAATCTACACCTTTTGCTTCGATTTCACTATTTATCTCACCAAGACCAAAATCAATAAAATATATAAATTCATTTAAAACAATAATATTTGAAGTTGTAATATCACCATGGATAATATCATTTTTATGTAACTTTCCAATACTTTCTCCAATTTTGATACATAGTTTTTTACGTTCGTTTTCAGATAGATTATTTAGAATATCTTTAACACGCTTACCTTTTACATATGACATAGTAATTAGACCTTTTTGTAAATCTACATCATATATAATTGGAACGCAAACTCCACTTTGCCTTGCTTGATTCATTAGTTTTGTTTCTTCCCTAGTTCTATTTGATATAAGAGTTTCATTAATTTTTTTAAGCCTATATCCTTTTGTTACACGCTGTTTTAAAATTACATCAAACCCAAGATATTTTGAGGCAATAATCTCGGCTTCTGCCCCTTTATATAAAATAGTCTTATTACTCACGCCATGTCACATCCACCATATCAGTTCTAAAACGCTGATTTATGTAACTATCTTCAACCTTCATCCTAATCCCACTATTATTCATAAGAACTCCAAGCCAGGCAATCATAGCTCCATTATCAATACAAAGAGTTTTTTCAGGAACAAAAAAAGAAGCATTTCTTTCTTTAGCCATGATGTTTACCATATTACAAAGTCTATTATTTGATGCTACACCACCACCTAGAAGAACTTGTTTTTTTTCAGTATGCGCCATAGCTCGTTCAGTAATTTCAGTAAGTGCTGCAAAGGCAGTTTCCTGAATAGAAAAACATATATCCTCTAATTTTTCATCTTTTTTATAAAAAGTTTCAGCTGTGGTTAAAAGACCAGAAAAAGCAATATCCATTCCTTTAATTGAGTATGGTAAGTCTAGATATTTTTTGGCATTTACGGCAAGTTGTTCAATTTTCGGACCACTCGGAAATTTTAAATTTGCAATTCTACCAAATTTATCAAGACAATTACCAATACCTATATCTAAAGTTTCGCCAAAAACACGATAGCGTCCATCTGAAAAAGCTATAACTTGAGTATTGGCTCCAGAGGTATAAAGTAAAACAGGATCGATACAATTTTTTAGAGTTCCACGACCTATTTCAAGATGAGCAACACAATGGTTTACTCCGATTATAGGTTTTTTAAGGGTTAAAGATAAAGCTCTCGCAGCTGTTGCTGCAGTACGAAGACAAGGACCAAGACCGGGTCCCTTTGAAAAAGATATGAGATCAAGATCACTTTTATCTACACCTGATTGATTGATTGAGCTTTTTATAAGGTCAGCAATATAAATTGCATGGTGATTTGCTGCTTCACGAGGGTGTATGCCACCTTTTTCAGGTCTATAAATCTTAATTATATTTGAGAGAACGTTACATCTATTATTTTTTTCTTCTACAATTCCTACACCTATTGAATGTGCAGTACCTTCAATTCCTAGACATATCATGACTATAAAGCAGAAAAGCTGAACTATATAAAATAAATTTTGTTTGAAAAAATTCTTTATTATTCAAATATATATTTTATAAAATCACAAATTTTAGTATGTTGTAAATAATTTTAAAAGCAGATATATAAATATTTATCGGGCAAAACTGTAATCTTATTGTTATTCCACTATTTTAGATTTTTAAATGAAATATTTTAAATTTAAATATCATGAATTGCTTATTTAGTAATACCAATTTCAATAAGTAATTCATCGATTTCCCACTCTTTAATGAGTTGTCCATATGGTTTCTTAACAAAGGATAAACTCTTAGATCTTGTTTCTTCTTTGATATAATCAAGCCAATTGTTTAGAAAAGTTTTTTGATCTGAGTCGAGTTTAATTTGTGTAATTATTTTTTCCTCAACAGCTAGGTCAAGTTCTTTTCTCATTGATTGAATTCTTCTGACAAGTTCTCTAGCCAAACCTTCAGCTTTAAGATCTGGAGTTAATTTTGAATTCAAAATAAGTATAATATCTTCAGTTTGAGTTTTAGCAATATGCTCTTTTTCAGTCTCAATAACATCAAAGTCATCAATTGTTAGAAAAATCTTATCTGCATTAATATTTAATTCAAGTTTTTCTTTATTATTTAATTTTTTAAATAATTCTTTTTTATCGATCGATTCAAGTTTTTCCAAGATATCTCTTACTTTCTCTTTATATTTAGGACCTAATTTTGAAGGATTTGGTCTATATTTTCGCACCATAAATTTAGAAGTATTTTTCTCAAAGATAATTTTCTTAACATTGATTTCTTCATGTAAAAGATCAAGTAAATCTTTTATCTGATTCTCAACTTTTTTATTACAAATAAGAGTTGCAGAAGCAAGTGGATATCTAACCTTTACACCAATTTTTGATCTAAGAGCACGCCCCACTTCTACAAGAGAACGTATTTTTTGCATACCCTCTTCTAGATTAGTATCAATAAGTTTATTCTCAAGTTTTACATAATCGCATAGATGGATGCTTTCGGGCATATTGTTTGTTCTGATATTCTGGTAAATTTCTTCAGTAATAAAAGGTGTAAAAGGTGCAATAATATTTGATAAGTCCATAAAAATTTCATACATTGTAGAATATCCTGCAAGTTTATCAATTGTTTTTTCTTCAACCCATAATCTTTTTCGAGATCGACGTAGATACCAATTACTAAAATCTTCAACAACAAAATATTCAACCGCGCGTGCTGCTTTATGAGTCTCAAAAATCTGCATGTGTTTTTCTATGTCTTTTAAAGTCTGATGAAAACGACTAATAATCCATTTATCAAGTGGCTGTCTTTTTTTTAAAGGAATTATATCTTTAGAAGGACTAAATCTATCAAGTGATGCATATGTAGTAAAAAAATTATAAGAATTCCATAAGGTTAAAATAAATTTACCAAGTGTATCTTTTACTGCTTGTTCATAAAATCTTGTAGAATTCCAAGGTGCATTGGCAGATAATAGATACCATCTAAGTGCATCAGCACCTTCATTTTTGAGAATAATATTTGGATCTATGTAGTTTCTTTTACTTTTACTCATTTTCTGATTGTTCTCATCGAGAACTAAACCCAATGTTAAAACATTTTTATAAGGTCTTTCATTAAATAAAAAAGTTGATATTGCTAGAAGTGAATAAAACCATCCACGTGTTTGATCAAGTGCTTCGGAAATAAAATCCACTGGAAAATTTTTTTTGAATTCTTCTTTATTTTCAAAAGGGTAGTGCCACTGAGCAAAAAAGGCAGAACCGCTATCATACCAACAATCAATTACTTCTTCTTCACGTTTCATTAGAGATTTACATTTAGGACATTTAATAATTAGTTCATCAACAAGTGGTTTGTGAAGATCATAATCTTTTGGAAAGTTTTCACTAATTTTTTTTAGTTCTTCAACACTTCCAATACATATCTCATTTCTACATTTTGTGTTCGAACAAATCCAAATAGGTATTGGTGTACCCCAATAACGTTTACGTGAAAGTGCCCAATCTTTTACTTCTCTTATAAAATCACCAAATCGACCTTGCTGTAAATGTTCAGGATACCAGTTAATGTTGTTATTATTTCTAACAAGTGAATCCTGCACTTTGGTCATTGCAATAAACCAGGACTCCATAGCATAATAAAGTAAAGGAGAGTCACAACGCCAGCAAAAAGGATATTCATGAGTATGATCATGAATCCCCTCTATTAAATCACGATTTTGAAGATGTTTTATAATTTTTGGATCTGCATCTTTTACAAATTCCCCAGACCATTCTTTTACTTCGGGTGGAAAAGTTCCATCGAGTTTTACTAGTTGAATAACTGGTAAATCATATTTTCTACCTACATTATAATCATCTTCACCAAAAGCAGGAGCTATATGAACAATTCCTGTTCCATCTTCCATTGATACAAAATCTGCAAGTACTATATACCATGCTTTTTTCTCTGGTTTAATGTAGTTAAAAAGTGGTTCATACTCAATGCCTTCAAGATCTTTACCTTTGAAGTAATCAAGATACTCGTATTCTTGATCTTTTAAAAGTACTGATGAACGCTCTTCTGCAAATATTAAAACTTGTCCATTATATCTAATTTTCAAATAGTTTTCTTTTGGATTAACTGCTAGTGCGACATTTGATATTAAGGTCCATGGAGTTGTTGTCCATGCGAGAAAATATGCATCTTGGTTCTTGATTTTAAATTTTACAAAAATTGATGGATCTTTTACGGTTTTATAACCTTGAGATATTTCATGAGCAGAAAGTGCAGTACCACAGCGCGGGCAATAAGGAACAACTTTATGACCCTTAAAGAGTAGTTTTTTTTCCCATGCTTGTTTAAGTGACCACCAGACTGATTCAATATATTCATTTTTGAGAGTAATATAGGGGTCATCCATATTAAGCCAAAAACCGATACGCTTAGTCATTTCAACCCATGCGTTTTCATATTTAAAAACACATTTTTTGCATTCCTGGTTAAACTTTTTAATGCCATATTCGTCTATCTGTTGTTTATCTTCAAGACCTAATTCTTTTTCAACCTCTATTTCAACAGGTAAACCATGTGTGTCCCACCCTGCTTTACGCAAAATATAATGACCTTTCATAGTTTGATAACGTAAAATTAAATCTTTCATAACTCTCGTAAGAATATGTCCAGGATGAGGCATACCATTAGCAGTTGGTGGACCTTCAAGAAAAACATAAGGTTTACAATCTTTTCGTTGATATATTGATTTTTTAAAAATATTTTGCTTTTCCCAAAATTTAAGAATTTTTTTTTCAATAAAGGTTGGATTATATTTTTGAGGCGGCGACTCTATCATTGTTCTCTACACCATTTTTTAGCACCCTTATAACAGAAGACTTTTAAAATCATTTCCATTAATAAATTAATAATCTCGTATATCATCTGCTTTCATTAATTCTCTTAGTAGAGAAGTAGCATAGGTTCCTTTCTGAAGTCGAAATCTTAAAAACAATGCTTTTTTCTTTTCATTAATGTCATCATTTATTATTTTAAGTTTGAAATTTTTAACAAAACCAATAAGGGATCTTCTTGATCCAGATGAGGAAATAAAAGGAATTTCTGGTATAATAAAATCTCTATAATCAAATTTTTCAGATTCAATGATTTTATGTTCAATTTCACCCATTTCTCCTTTAGAAAATATAGAATTGGTGCCAAATAAAACACTACTCACACAAGCTTTACCTTTATTAATCTGAAAATTCACTTTATTGATATTGTTTTTTTTAACATGAATTATTTCGTTATCTAATTTTCCATTTCTAAATGCGAGGACAACATCTCCTTCAACTGCTTTATTTATAGGTAAACTTTTTTTTATTCTCAAGCTTAAAATACGGTTGAATAGATATGATTGATAAGCATAAATAAACATTGTTAAAAGATTTTTAGGTAACTCTTTTAAACCACCAATAAAATCATTTGAATTTAATACAAGTTTATTTAATATTGCTTTTTCAAAACTAAGATGATTAGGATATGTTTTTAAGGCTTGTAAAAAATTTTTTGAATTCTCAAGATTTTTTCGTAAATTAAAAGTGACTTCATCCTCACCTTTAATCGGATTTGCAATATATGTCATTACAGCTTTTTCAAAATTACCGAGTACAATATATCTTCCAACAACATGAGTGATTGGTCTTATAACTCCAAATCGTTGTATACCAAAAAAGTTTGGAAAACCACCATTATTTTTGATTATAGAATATATTTCTTTAATTTTTTCAGGTTTTGTTTGGGATTTTATATTCCGTATAACTATTTCAAATTCGTTACCCTTTAAATTACCTAGTTTTACTGGTTTATTAGATTGGTAAATATTTCTTATTTTGACATCTTTAATATTAATTTCTTTTATTTTATCAATTGGAACATTATAAAAAGACATAATCTGGGAAGTTTTTGCTCTTTTATCTTTAGTTCCTGCAAAATTTATCCTTTTTTTTGATATATGTAAACGACTAGATAGTTCTCTTATAAGTAAATTTGTTTCCCAAGATGTTGATGTTATTTCGGCTATTGTAAATTTACCATCTATATTTTCTATTGGATAGTCAGGTATTTCTTTCACTAAAAAATCTTTGGGTTTTACTCTTAGTTTTCCACCCACTCCAGGTTGGTTTGTTAAAAAAGTTTCAATACCTACCTTTTTTTCATTTTCTAAAACTTTCATTTATTTTTTACTCTTACACTTATCCTGGAAGTTTTTATTAAATATTTTTACTTCATTTTCTAGTTGTTTTACCGCTTCAAGGAGAATATCTTTAGGCTTACCATTTTTTACACGAATGTAAAGTTTTCTTGTTTTGGAATCAGGATGATCTGTTATATATGAAGCATATTCTACATCTTTATTTTGTAGTAGAACTTCAGTGATTGGATTTAGAATTGTTTCATTTTCATCGGTTATTTCAAGTTCTAATTCTTTTGTAGTTTTTTTTAATGTTTTCATTTCCATTTTCAATCACATTTTTTTTTTGTTATTTCAAGATTTTTTTATAATTTGTTGATATTATAATTACCATAGTCTATTGCTATTTTTCGTCTTTCATTATTATTACAGTTTTTGCATTTTAGGATATTTCCTTTTTGTTCAAGTGGTTTTCTACATTTAGAACACATTGCTTTGATTACTCCTAAATCTTTATCTTTAGTTGCTAGTTGTAAACTTGGTTTTACTTGTGTTATCTTAGCTCTTATTATATCCCCTGAAGAATATTCTGTAGCAGGATCTTTTGTATAACCATTTGATATTTCTGAAACTCTTAATGTTCCATTTGTATCACCTGAAATCTGTCTATTTTTACCGATTACGTGTATTATATCTGCGATTACCATATTTGATCTTACTGAGTTTACTTTTGCTAGTACTATATTACCCTTTTTAATCTCAATAGGGATACTTGTTAAAGGTTTTATTATTGCTTGTCTGTTTTTTGAATCAATCTGATATACTCCCAATCTTGATGCACGTATTACTCCATTATCTTCATATGTTCCGTCTCCTGGCATTAGTTCTTCAGTAGTAGCTACTTGTTCTCCAGGCAATATAACCTTGTTTTTTGTCATATGTTCACCTTTGATATGTATTTAGGGCAATTCTAGCTGTGTTTTAAATTTTGTGGTGGTTTAAAATATATCTTTTTATAAATATTTTTTTTCTTTTTTAGGGATAGAAAGTTTTAAAAATTCTTTATATATATTGAATTAACAATTGTTAAAAAATGAGGAAAATTATGAAGAAAAAATTAATAGTATATCTAATCACAATACTTTTCTTAAATACATTTTTTTTATCTGTTGATGGTGATGAGTTAAATCTATTGGAAAAAGATAAAATTTATTATAAAAAAGATTTATTGATACCTATAACAATTAATAAAAAATTAAATCAATTGCCATTTGAATCAGATTACAATAAAAATAGAGAAATATTTATTCCAAATATTGAACCAATTTATATTGATAATAATATTGTCAATTTAATTGAAAAACTTAATGAAGATTTAATACTTCAATTTCTTGAAAATTTAACATCATTTGGTCCAAGAGTTACTACAACTGAAGCTTGCGAAAAATCAGGTGATTATATATATAACGAGTTTGTAAATATGGGTTTAGATACCCGGTATCATTATTGGGAGAACAATGGTTTATATGGTAAAAATATTGAAGCTACAATTTATGGTTATGACAACACCGCAGATGAGATCTATATAATATGTGCACATTACGATTCAGTGGAAGATAGTCCAGGGGCTGATGATGATGGTTCAGGGGTTGCAGCTGTTATGGCTGCTGCAAAATTAATGAGCGGTTACATCTGTAAAAATACTGTAAAATTTATTGCTTTTTCAGGGGAAGAGCAGGGATTAGTTGGTAGTTATTACTATGTAGATGAAGCTTTAAACAATAATACTAATATAGCTGGTGTTCTGAATGTTGATATGATTGGTTATGCTGAAACAGAGGAAGAAACTAATTATATAAAATTATATCAAGATACTAATAACCCTTTTGAATGGCTTACTAATTATACAGTTAATGTATCAGAAGAATATTTTGATTTATTAAATTTAGAAGTTGTACCAAGTGGTTGGTCTTGGGGAAGTGACCATTATTATTTTTGGAAAGCAGGATACAACGCTATTTTTTATGCTGAAAAAAATTTCAATAGATACTACCATTCATCTGAAGATACTATTGAAAATATGAATATTTCATATATTGTTAAAAATTCAAAACTTATAATAGCAACACTTGCAGAATTAGCAGAAATTTCTGATTTGCAGTCACCTGTTAAACCAATTATAACTAAAGGTGAAGTAAATGGTAAATATGGAGAGCAATACAACTATAGTGCATTTACAACAGATCCACAAAATGATGAAATATATTACTTTTGGGATTGGGGAGATAACACAAATTCTGATTGGATCGGACCATATGAATCAGGTATTGAATGTGAAATATCAAATATTTGGGAGAAAAGAGGAAATTATAACATAAAAGTAAAATCTAAAGATTATTATGGACATGAAAGCGAATGGTCCGATCCTTTGTCTATTTCTATGCCTAAAGATAAACAAATAAAAACTCTACTACAAAAAATAGTTTTAATATTAACGAAGTTGGAGAAGGAAAATATTATTTTTAGTCATATAATAAATAAGATTGGCAATTATTAATTTATAGATTTTGTAAATTTAAAAGAATAATCCTTGAATAT
>JBFEOQ010000040.1:0-15032 GCA_041550515.1 Thermoplasmatota archaeon
ATTAAAAAACCTATATTTTTTTATATTAAACCATATAATATTTGAATAAAAATGCAAGAAAATATCAAATATCAATATTCAACTTAATCTTCTAAAAGCTTTTTTTCTTTTCTTAATAAAAGTTTATACCTCAAACTAAGCACAATCCGAAGAATCCACTCAACAATAATTATCATTATTAAAAACTGCAGAATTAAATTAATATTCTCAGGAATTAAACTAATTCTTTCAATTAAAGCATCAAAAGAAAAATAAGTAGAATCAACTAAAAAAACACCAAGAACCGCAAATGGTAACATTTTTGCAACGTCTTTTGAAAGATCCTCTGTATAATAAGCAGTTATTCTAATAGTCAAGACTATTGCAAATGATAAAGAAAGAACATTAGAAATATTATAAGATTCTGTTTTGGTAAGAGAAATAAGAATAAGTGAAAAACCTAAAAAAAATAGAACTGCAACAAAAGGAGACAAAAAGAAATATTTACAAAAACCAATGAATCTTGTATGTGCATAGTTGCTTTGTGTAAAACAATCCCGTTGTGCAATATACCTATAAAAATGATATATTACAACAGAATAAATTGCAAGCATAATTATAAGATAAATAAGTGCTTCAAATGCTTCAAAATTTCCACTTAAAATTTGATTAGGTGAAAAATTTTTACTTCACTCAGATATATCAGCCATATTTTCTAAGTCCATAATATACAATCTCTCCTAACAAATTTGATTGATATTAAATTTATATTTATAAAACTCTCTTTAAAAACTAAAATTATGAAATATTTTTTTTATTTAAATAAAAGGGAAAACTAATTAAGTAATATATATGATTCAATTATAACCTTTATAAGCTTAGAGGGTGGAAAAGGAGAATAAAAATATGAGGAGATATAATATTTTAAATAAGAAGGCTAGTGTTATGGCGATTGCTTTAAGTGCGATGTTTATCGTACTTTCTTTTAGTGGATGTGTAGAAGAAGAAGGCAATGGAAAAGTAGAAATGAAAAATCCAGATACAATGGTATATTATACATTTGGAGATGCAAAAACATTAGATCCCGCAGATGCATATGACTCAGCTTCTGCAGAAGGAATTTTTTCAATATATGAAGGACTTATAACATATAAGGGTGATGATTTAGATACTTTTTATCCTTGTCTTGCAACTAGCTGGGACGTTTCTGAAGATTCTCTGACTTGGACTTTTAATTTAAGAGAAGGAGTAAAATTTTCTAATGGTAATGATTTCACTGCAGAAGATGTAAAATACTCTTTTGATAGAGTTTTAACAATGAATTCACCTGAATCTGGTGTTGCATGGATATTACAACAAAGCATAGATCTAAACAGTGTAAAAGTTATTGATGACTATAAAATCCAAATAGATTTAATAGAACCTTATGGTGGATTTTTATCAACTATAGCATATACAGTAGGATTTATAGTTGATAAAGATTATGTTGAAGCACACGGCGGTGTTGTTGCTGATACTGAAAATGAATATCTTAAGTTAAACCCAATGGGAACAGGACCTTATATGCTTGATCACTGGACAAGAAACACTGAAATGGTTTTAGTTAAAAATCCTAATTATTGGGGTGGATGGGATGGAAAACATGTTGACAAAGTTGTAATTAAATATGCTAATGAAGCAGCAACAAGAATCTTAGCATTAAAAAATGGTGATGCAGATATAGCAGTTATTCCCAATGAAAATCTGGAAGATTTAGAGGATGATAAAGGTATTGTAATTATTGCATATGATAGTTTTGATTTAGTTATGGCAGAGTTAAATACTCTCTCAGATAATAGTATGTATCTTGCAAACCCTGCTGTTAGAAGAGCTCTTTGTTATGCTTTTAATTATCAATCTGCTATTGATGATGCATATGTTGGTTATATGAGTAGAGTAGCTGGTGCAATTCCTAGTGGTATGCCTTATTATGATACCCAAAATAATGGAGTACCTGTATATGATTATGATCTTGATGAAGCAGCGAGTATATTAGATAATGCAGGTTTTACATTAAATGAAGATGAACAACGATTTGATGGTGCAACTATTAGGATTTTTTATAATGCAGGAAATACAGAAAGATATAAAATGGCTTTATCATTCCAGGAAGAATTAAACAAGATAGGAATTCTTTCCTCTGTTATTGCTGAAAATTGGCCACAATTATTACATAGAATGTATACGACAAGTGATTGGGATATAATATTCATCGGTTGGGGACCTGATTATAATGATCCAGATGATTATGTATTCCCATTTGTTGCATCAGCTGATGTTGGTGGAGATACATATAATACTGGCTATTCTAATGAAACTGTTGATGATTATCTACTTGAAGCTAAATATTCAGCTGATTCAGATGTGCGTGAGGATGCATATAAAAAAGCATTTGATATTTATATTCAAGATCCTTCAATGATTTACATTGGACAACGACAATACATTAGACCAAAAAGAGACTGGGTACAAGGATATTACTATAACCCAGTTAGAGACTGGTACTGGTACGACTACTACAAAGAATGAGGAAAAAAATAATTTCCTCATTATTTTTTATTTTACTAAATATTGGTTTAATAAAAATAATATTATTATAAAGAATTTAAAAAGATGGCAAGGAGCCTGAATGAAAACATGGGAGTTCATAGTTAGAAGATTATTATTATTAATACCTGTATTAATAGGTGTTACAATTATAACATTTGTAATCTCCCATGTAATACCCGCAGATCCAGCTATTGCTTTTGCAGGTGGACCAAAAGCTCAACCTGAAACAATTGAAAGAATAAGAGAACAACTACATTTAAATGAACCACTTTATATTCAATATTTTTATTATTTAAATGATTTAATACATTTAAATTTAGGTAAATCATATCTTGAAAATAGACCAGTAACTGATGCTTTAGCTCAATATTTCCCAGCCACATTTGAACTAACTATTATAGCTATGTTAATTTCAATTCCACTTGGAATCATCGGAGGAATAATCTCTGCTATTAGAAGAAATAAATTATCTGATCAAATTACAAGATTTATTGCAATAATTGGTTATTCATTACCAATTTTTTGGCTTGCTTTAATACTTCAATATTTATTTGCTTATCAATTTCCCATACTACCATTAGAAGGACGTCTTGCAATTGGATTACAAGCTCCACAGACAATAACTGGTTTATATATTGTTGACAGTATTTTAACTGGTAACCTTGAAACCTTAAGTTCATCTCTTTATCATATTTTTTTGCCAGCCTTCACACTAGGTTTTGCGACCTTAGCATTAATTCTAAGAATGACAAGATCAAGTATGCTTGAAGTAATGGGAATGGATTATATAAGAACTGCAAGAGCTAAAGGACTATCTGAAAAAAAAGTTATATATAAACATGCTTTAAGAAATGCTTTAATCCCAACAGTAACAGTCTCTGGTCTTCAATTTGGAGCACTTTTAGGAGGAGCTGTTCTCACTGAATCAATATTTAATTGGCCGGGAATGGGAAGATTCGCTGCAAATGCTGTCCTTGGTCTTGATTTTAATTCTGTTATGGGATTTACCTTAATTGTAGCAATAATTTACGTTATTGCTAATTTGATAGTTGATTTATTATATGCAGTTATTGACCCAAGAGTTAAATTAGGAGGAATATAACATAATTCATTCTAAAAAAATAGATGAATTCCTTAAAAAAAATGAATCAAGAATCAAAGATTTAAAATATATGTTACATCTATTTCGAAAAAGTTTTTTATCAATGATAGGACTAATTTTAATAATTTTTGTAGTTATAATAGCTATTTTTGCACCATATCTAGCAAAAGATCACCCAACATATGTAGAAGTAAGCACAGAACAAGGAACAAAGAGAATTGAGGAAAGATGGGATATAAAATTTAAGGATAAATTATTACCACCTAGTAATGAACACTTTTTTGGAACAGATGATTTCGGACGAGACATCTATAGCATGGTAATGTATGGTACTCAGATATCACTAAAAATTTGTTTAATGGTGGTATTTTCAGCAACAATAATTGGTGTAATATTAGGTGGAATAGCTGGGTATTTCGGCGGAAAAATAGATGAAATATTAATGAGAATAACAGATATATTTCTATCAATACCATATCTTATCCTTGCTATGGCAGTAGCAGCAGCATTAGGACGGAGCATTGAAAATATAATGATGGCACTTGTAGTTGTTTGGTGGCCTGCATATGCAAGATTACTTAGAGGACAAGTCCTATCAATAAAAGAAAACCAGTATGTAGAAGCAGCAAGAAGTATTGCAGCAAGTAACTGGCGTATTTTATTTCGCCATATAATACCTAACTCTTTTGCACCATTACTTGTTCAAATAACTCTTGATTTAGGAGCAGTTTTACTTGTAGCAGCTGGATTAAGCTTCATAGGTTTAGGGGCACCACCTGGAACTGCTGAATGGGGGCTAATGATAGCAATGGGAAGAACACATATGTTTCATGCATGGTGGTATGCTACATTCCCGGGCTTAGCCATACTTATTACAGTTCTAGGATTCAACTTACTTGGTGATGGAATAAGAGATATAACTGATCCTAAACTAAGAAGGTGATGTCATAGAAAATGAACTATTATTGAAGATAAACAACCTCAAAACATATTTCTATACATACGAAGGAGTAGTCAAAGCACTAGAAGAAACTAGTTTCGACATCTTAAAAGGAGAAACATTTGGATTGATAGGGGAGACCGGATGTGGAAAAAGTGTAACAGCTTTATCAGTTATGCAACTAATACCTGATCCACCTGGAAAAATAATCAAAGGAGAAGTATTATTCAAAGGAGAAGATCTTTTAAAAAAATCAGAAGAACAAATGAGAAAGGTTAGAGGAAATGATATATCAATGATATTCCAAGAACCAATGACTGCTTTAAACCCAGTTTATAGTGTAGGTGATCAAATAGCCGAGGTAATTTTGTTACATGAAAACTTTCCAGAACAAAATCAGAAAATACCTTGGTATAATTTATGGAAAAAACGTAAGATAAAAAAAACTATTCAAATGAAAGCATTTGAAAAAGCAATAAACGCACTTGATCTTGTTAAAATATCTGATCCAAAAAAAGTAGCAAAACAATATCCCCATGAATTAAGTGGAGGAATGCGACAGAGAGCAATGATTGCTATGATGCTCGCATGCAATCCTGATTTATTAATAGCTGATGAACCAACAACTGCATTGGATGTCACAGTTCAAGCACAAATTCTTGATTTAATGAAAGAATTACAACAACGAAGAGGTACTGCAATTTGGTTAATTACACATAATTTAGGTATAATAGCAGAAATGTGTAATCGCGTAGGAGTTATGTACGCAGGATATATAGTTGAAATAGGAACAACAAAAAAAATCTTTGCTAACCCAGATCATCCTTATACAAGAGGTTTAATGAGAGCAATACCAAAGATCATAGAAGATCGAAAAAGATTGGATATTATCCCTGGATCTGTTCCAAATCTAATTGAACCGCCATTAGGCTGCAGATTTCATCCAAGATGTAAATATCACACTGATATTTGTAAAGAATGTGAACCCCCTCTCAAAGAGGTAGAAAAAAATCATCATGTTGCTTGTCATCATTATGAAACTGTAAAATATTCATTAACTTCGAGGGAAGAAAATGGAAAAAACTATTGTAAAAGCGACTAAACTAAAAAAATATTTTCCATTAAAAGAAGGAATATTCTCCTCAACAAAAGAAAACGTAAAAGCAGTTGACAATATAAATATAGAAATCAAAATAGGAGAAACCTTTGGAATCGTTGGCGAATCCGGTTGCGGAAAAACTACACTAGGCCGAGTACTTATTCATCTAATACCACCTACCGCAGGTACCTTAGTTTTTATGGGATCCGAGCTTACAAAAATAAACAAAACAGCACTTCGAAAATTACGACCTCATATGCAAATAGTTTTCCAAGATCCGTCATCCTCATTAAACCCTCGTATGACAGTTAAAAATATCATCAGTGAACCTCTAAGAATAAACAAGAAAATAAAAGGAGAAACACTAACCGCAAAAGTACTTGAATTACTACAAACAGTAGGACTTGATAAACAACATATGTATAGATACCCACATGAATTCAGCGGTGGACAAAAACAACGTATAGGCGTCGCACGAGCCCTTTCATTAAATCCAGATTTTATTATACTTGACGAACCAACCTCAGCACTTGATGTCTCAGTACAAGCTCAAATTCTCAACCTCTTTAAAGACCTACAAAAAAAATTTGAATTAACCTATTTATTTATCACACATGATCTAAGTGTAATTAAATTCATTAGTGACCGCGTCGCAGTTATGTATGCTGGAAAAATAGTTGAATATGCATCTACCAAAGATCTATTTAAAGAACAAATCCACCCCTATACAAAAGCATTACTCTCTGCAATACCTATTGCTGATCCGCGTATCAAAAAAAAACATATTCATCTTAAAGGCGAAGTTCCCAGTTTAATCAAACCACCTACAGGATGTCGATTCCATCCTCGTTGTTCAAAAAGTATAGATACCATCTGCTCAAAAGACGAGCCGGAACTTAAAGAATTTAAGAAAAATCATTTTGTAGCCTGTCATCAATACTGAAATACTTATAATCTAATATATATTTTAAAAGAAGAAAATCTGAGAAGAAGTTTATCATGAAACAGAAAATAAATCGCTTATCCTCAAATGTAGAAAGATTTGAAAAATTAATAAATGATTTTTCAATAAGAAAAAAAGAAAGCATACAAAAAAGTATGATACGACCATTATATCAAGAAGTATTAAAATCACTTTTTCTTGTAATAATAATAATTGTTGATACTTTAATACCACTAGAGATTTTCCAAATTCTCCCAAATTTAATAAATATTATAGTAACTCTAATTGTCCTCAGCATCTTTTTATTTGTAGAACTATATATTTATTACCTTTTATGGGGAAAAAATGGACGTTGGTCTCTAGAAAAATATGAAGAAGTATCAGATAAAAATAAAGATACTACAAATTAACACTTCTTTTTAAATTTAAAGTTTAAAAAAGTCACCTAGTTTTTCAATTTCAGGATTTTTTACCCCATTACATATAACTGAAAACATATTTTCTAAAAGATAAACTTCCGATACATATTCTTCATAAATTTTATTGAGTTCTTCTACAAGTGATTTTGCCTCTATGATGTTATTTGCATTGAAACATAATAGCCAATCATAACTACCATTTGTATAATAACTATTTATTAGTTCTATACCTAAATTTTTCACTTTTTTTGTCAAATCTCTATTTATAATATTACTAACCAATTCTTTTGAAAAAGGTTTATTTGATCTTTTCATAATTAAAATGTATTGTTTTTTATCTAATTTTTCTTGGTTTATTACTGTTACATATCCCCAGATGGTTTTGTTTTTTTCTAGATTTTTTATTACACGCCATACTTTTTGTCTTGAAAAACCACAAGATTTTGCTATATCATTTATATTTCTATTTGCATTTTTTAATAATTCTTCAATAATCTTTTTTTCATCTTGTTTTATTTGTGTTATACTACTTTTTGCCATTATATCCTAAATCATCAAATACTATAAAAAATTACTTCATTTATACAACATTTGTTAGTTTAAAAAATAAAAAAATAATTTTTAATAACATCCTTCAAAATATAAAAATAAAAGATAAAATTTATCCTTGTATTACTTTAATTGTTGGCTTAAACATATACTTACCATTTCCTGTTTCATGAACAGATTTCTGAACATCAAAATCTAAAGTTAATATAGTTATTTGACCATCTTCGATAATAAAGGGACTAATTAATTTAATATTTTTTGATGGAATATTCAAATCATATTGTAATTCATCAATTGTCACTAAAGCATTTTCAACATATAATCTAATTTGAGTATACCAGCCAGCAGTTAAATTAGCTGTAGCAAACAATTCTGAGACATTCTGAAGAGCAATAAGATCAAAAGTTTGTGATTCATTAACAATAGTTATCCATTCTCCAAATGTATCATTTGAATCAGTATTATTAATTCCAGCATAATGAACTCTAACTTCAGAAATTGTAACCAACGCTTCAGATATATTATAATCAGGATCATCGGTTATTTTAAGAACTAATAATCCTTCACCACTTTTTATACAACCACTAAACAAACCAGATAAAATAACAAGTAATATCGATATTATCACAAATATTTTTTTCATATACAAAATCCCCAAAGACACAGGAATCAACTCCTTTATATAGTTTTCTAGTAATATATAATTAAAAAATTAAAAATTTTAATAGCTTATAACAAAACTACAAAACTTTTAATAAACAACGACGGCTTTTACACCAGTTACTTTTCTAATTTTTGGAATTAAAATACCTGGTACCTGTTTTTCTATAACTATGAAAAGCCTCGGTTCATCACTAAGCTCAAAATCATCTACAACAGCCTGTCTAATACTCAGTTTTGCATCAGCAACAATCTTTGCAATTTCTGCTAAAATCCCTGGCATACTTGGATCTTCAGGTATTATCTCTATAACTCCCCATTTCATATTTTGAGCAACATTTATTAGATGACATGTTGGCTCCAATCTTTCATAAACCTTTTTTAACTCATTTTTTTCTAAAATTGTTTTTATGGTGCTAGTAATTATTCTTCTATCAACATTTAAAGCTCGTGCTATCTTAGAATCAGATAACTCAATTTCTCCACAAAAAATTTTATTATCTTGCACTCTCAAGCCATATTCTAACAGTTTTTGAGCAAGTTTTTTTCTACTAGGATATTTGTTAAAATATTTCGCTAATTGTCTCCACATAATATATTTGTAATAGATAATTCAAATATATAAAAATTCACATCAACGATAAATATTGTACAATAATGTACATTAATCATCAAAATATTTATACTATATACAACATAATTAATAATATGAATAAAAAACCAAACAAAATCACTCTAGATGAAAACTACCTCCCAAAAAAGTGGTATAACATACAAGCGGACCTAAAAACACCTTTAGACCCACCATTAAATCCAAAAACCAAAAAACCAATCAAACTAGACGACCTAAAAGCAATATTTCCACTAGGATTAATACAACAAGAAATAAGTCAAGAAAGATATATATCAATACCAGAAGAAATAAGAGAAATCTACAAAATTTGGAGACCTACACCATTAATCCGAGCAAAAAGATTAGAAAAATACCTTAAAACACCAGCGGAAATATACTACAAATGGGAAGGAGTAAGCCCTCCAGGAAGCCACAAACCAAACAGTGCAGTAGCACAAGCATATTACAACAAAAAAGAAGGAATAGAAAGACTAGCAACAGAGACAGGAGCAGGACAATGGGGATCGGCATTAGCATTTGCCTGCAAACTATTTAATCTTAAATGCAGAATATATATGGTAAAATGTAGTTATGAGCAAAAACCCTATCGTAGAGTATTGATGGAAAATTGGGGTGCAGAAGTATTTTCTAGTCCAACAAAACTCACTAATGCTGGAAGGACAATCCTAAAAAAAGAACCAAATACCTCAGGAAGCCTAGGTATATCAATAAGCGAAGCAGTGGAAGACGCTGCCACTCATGACAAAACAAATTATTCATTAGGATCTGTACTAAACCATGTTGTACTACATCAAACAATTATAGGATTAGAAATGAAAGAACAATTTAAGAAGATTAACAAATATCCAGATATACTTATTGGCTGTGTTGGAGGAGGAAGCAACTTTTCAGGAACAAGTTTTCCATTTATTAGAGATAAAATCAATGGTAAAAACACTGATTTAAAAGTTGTTAGTGTCGAACCACTTGCATGCCCAACATTAACTAAAGGAGAATATCGGTATGATTTTGGTGATGCTGTAGGATTAACTCCTCAACTGAAAATGTATACATTAGGACATAATTATGTACCACCAGCAATACATGCAGGAGGATTAAGATACCATGGAGATGCACCATTGCTATGCAAACTAACTAAAGAAAAATATATGGAAGCAGTAGCTTATTATCAAACAGAAGTTTTCGATGCAGCAGCTATATTTTCAAAAACAGAAGGATTTGTTGTTGCTCCAGAAACAGCACATGCAATTAAAGCAGTTATAGATTTTGCTAAAATATGCAAAAAAAACAATGAGAAAAAAATAATAGTATTCTCAAATAGTGGACATGGATATTTTGATTTATCAGCATATGATGCATATTTAAATAAAAAATTGAAAGACTAAGGTTATTAAAATATATCAATTCTATACTATTCTCTCTATTTATCTTAATTGAATTATTCTTTTAACAAATATTTGGTTAAATAAAATAATTTTAATTGATAGTTCCTTTAATCCATCCGTTTATTCTTGTCCCTCTAATAATCCATCTGCCTGAGAACTCTCTGTTTTCCTCGATGACAAACCTTCCAATAAGATTCACGATTCTTCCTCTAAAAGGTACTTGTAATATGAAATTACTACCTCTAAATAATCCTCGAAATCTAACTTCTTGTTCACCATTTGTTGCTATACCATATACCATAGTAAATCTCCATCTTAATCTATAATTACCATCTAAATATATTCTTGTTTCTTCTTCCTCTCCAACTCCAATTTCTGCTGTAAATTCACCTTGATTTATATTTAGAATTTTCTGATTTTTTTGATTTTTAACAAAATCTGAATGAGAGTTGTTATTTACAATATGTGCTTGTCCAATATTAGCTAAAAAAATCACTATTAATAATAAAGAAATTATTTTCTTCATGATTATTCTCCCTAAATAAGAATATAACATATTTTATATTAAGTTTGTGTAATTAAATTAAGCACAAGCAAATAATTTAATATTTAAACATAGAACATAATGCTTATCAGAATTTTTTTTTTAAAAAAAAGGTTAGTTATATCTTATCCAAACTTTCATTTAAATATTTTTAAATTTTTCCGAAGCAGGGAGTCCTTCAACTCCCCAATGTGATTTAGGAATCTCATGAATTATTACTTCTATAGCATTTAATGGTATATCTAAATCAACAAAGACTTTTGTTATACCTTTAATGACATTTTTGGCTTTCCCTTTACCAAAACCTTCCCATACATTAACATGAATTACAGGCATTTTTTATCACCTTTTAAATTGTTATAACCTAGTGTGGTTTAAATAATAATATATTTTCTTTAAATCATCAAAACCTACTATCGATAAAATAAAGAAAACTCTGAACTCTCCCTTATAAGTTTACATATTCTACAAGTTTCAAAGATTATATGACCATTTCCGTTTTCAATAATTTTTTTTGCTGAAAGTTTTATTTCAAATAGAATTTTTTTATCTGTTATGCTAGATCCTCCCCGTTTACTTGATAAATATTGACATACTGCTGCAGGTGTTAGTTCAAGTTTCTCTGCAGTTTCTTTTTGACTTAAACCATAATCATTAATCATACTCTCTGCGATTTCTTTTCTAATTTTTGGTAATCCATTCCACATCATATATTCGCAGATAGTACGTTTCATAAATTGTAATAATATTTTTTATACTTATAATTAACTATTTAACAATTAATTTTAAATAATATATTACATAAGTTCCATAAAACTTAAGATTATTTATTGTTTTAAAAAATATATTATTTAAAAAAATTCTGGTACACAAATTAAATGCTTAATTTTCGCGTGATATAAAAATCTATTTAAAATATATTTTCATGAGGAAAAGATCAGAAACTTAGTCCATATCACTCTGTAGTATATTAAAAAAAATTTTGTTATGAAATTGATAATTACCCAAACCTAAAAGGCAAGAGTTATTTTGTTTATTTTTTAAAATATTATTTTTAAGAAAAATAAATATTTCAAAAATAATATAATCAATCTCATAAAGTCTTCTTTTTCAAAGATTTTATTTTTTGATACTCTAAAAATAAATGGTTGTTCTTTTCCTAGATTATCGTATATATCTTTTGCTCTTGCTTTTATTGTATAGTTTTTTTGTTCGGGAAATGAATGATTTAATTGAATTACTTCACCAGATTGGTAAGGTCCTATCCAATCTGTATTTGTTTTATCTCCCCAATTGACATATAATAAAATATCATCTCCTTGTGGATCATCTGCAGAAAAATTAAATGTATAGTTAACCTCTGGTTTTCCAGAGGTTGGACCAGTTACTGTAGTTAGAGGACTTTGAGGATCAAAAGTAACATTCAATGTCTCAGCTCCAAAAGCATATGAACTTGAATATTTTAATGAATAATTCATATGCATATTAACTCGTAATAAACCATTAGGTCGATAAGGAGCAGTACCCCAGCTATTTAAAAAAACCCAATAATCATTTCTATCTGAATCTTCAGCATCATGATAACCCACAATTAACATAGCATGTCCTGCAGCCTCATCTGGATTCCATGGATGCCCCTCGTAATTATCTAAATCATAAACAAATTCTTCATCTTGTTCACGCCAGAAATCCTGAAAATTACCTAAGTCTTCATAGTCAGCATAAAAAACTGAAAAGTATACTCCTCTGTTTTGATGTAGAATATTTTTTATATTTTCTATAGCTGTCTCCTCTGGGATATTGCGTGTTTCAATTCTTTTTGATCGAATATCTTCAATTGGATAATTTGGCTCCTTGCCTATTTCATCACATTCAAGTGTACATTGACCTAAAAGTCTTCCATCTCTATACCAAGCATTTTCATTAGACCATGGAATAGCATAACCTGTTGATCTGTAAAATGAAGCAAGCATACCTATTGTTCCACCTTCGCAGCATTCAATACGAGTTAAAGGATATAATTCACCACAAGTATTCATAAACTGAACAGATAATCTATTCAACATAACTCCTTTTTGAACTCTAAGAGCTATTTCTAATACAGATGTAGAAGGCCAAGCCCAACAATTACTACAT
The DNA here is from genome assembly GCA_041550515.1 of Thermoplasmatota archaeon. Taxonomy (GTDB): domain Archaea; phylum Thermoplasmatota; class E2; order DHVEG-1; family DHVEG-1; genus PFL35. The sequence continues at coordinate 12,980 of JBFEOQ010000040.1, forward strand.
CTACCTTGATCCCTTTCTTCAGGGATATAATAGAGGAGATCTAGAATACTAAAATCAGTGGTTTCTTGAATCTCAGCAGCAAGATTAGGATTTATATAAGCTACTTCTGCAGAGTTATAATCATTTTCATATCTATCTAAAAATTTCGCATCAGCATGCATCACAGGAGGTAAAATATCATTTTCTTCTATTTCATCGGTTATTACTTCAACACTAATTGTGTTAAAACTAGATAGCAAGAACATGCTTAGTATACATAAAATTAAAAATTTTTTTTTCATATATTGCCCCACTTATTTTTCTGATTATTGGAAATATATATTAACAACTTCTATATTTAATTTACGTTCATTAATTATAATTAATAATTAATTTAATTTACTTAGATATTAATGATAAAAAAAGGGTTATCTACAATATTTTTGTTAAACAATATTTGTTAAAAATAACTTAACCACCAGTTTTAAAATATATAACAAATGTTATATATTAAAATAGAAAAGTATTTGTTTTTTAAACAAATACCTTTTTGAGGGAGGTACAAATATGCAAAAAGATGAACTTATTCAATTTCACATGTTTTTATTACAATTAAAAAACCATCTTGAAGAAATGGTAGCAATTTATAATAAACAGGAATTTATTTTATATGACAAATTAAATATTACCCCCTATCAGATTTATAAATCTAAGAGAGAACACGAACTTGCAGTATTTATACTTAGTAACGGAATTGCAAAACTATTAACAAATAATAACTTTGAGGGTTACGAAAATATTTCTAATAAACTTAGTCAAATATCAGAACGTTTTATGAATGAAAATGAAAAAAGATATAAGTTTTTATTAAAATGAAACCTATTTTATAAAAAATTACTCCTTTACATTTCTACAATAAGAAATAATTATATCTCAATATTTATCCAATGTTTAAATAGAAAAATTTATAAACTAAATTTAACATATGTTAATTGTGGGAATTTGATTGGTATTTAGGTTTGATTTTATTCCTTTCCAATTATTTTCATACCTCCCTCTACCAATCAATTAACCCATATTACAATTTTTTTTTTTAAACATATATTCCTTATATACAATACTTTTTTAAGATATCATAAAAAGCATTATTAGTACCACTAAAATCAAAATCCATAATACAATCATTATTAAGGTTGTTTTCCAATTTAATCCTATAATAATTGGAATGGGACCTATAAAGACTAAGCTTCCAAATTTTGTAAATTTTTTTAATGATTTTTCAGTGTTATTGTTTATTGTTTCATAATTACCAAAATTACTGTTTACAGTGGATATATTTACAAATCCAAAAAACAATAATATTATTGTAATCAATACAAAAATAAAACCAAAAAAGCTATTGATTCCTGAACCAATTATAAAAGGGAAAAATAAAATAAATCTAAATTCAATTTCATTATTAATAAAAGCGATTATAAAAAAATACTATACCAATAGAAAAGAATATTAAAGATAATTGATAATATTTATTCATAAGATAATCAATTATTATATAGTTTGTTTAATAACCTTATCTTAGTAAAATATTAAAAAATTTTAGTTATAATTCTTATAACTTGTTTATAAAAAAGATGAACGAATTATAAATATTAATTATATAGTATTTTATGTTGTATAATGAATAAAATTGTTATAATTAATCAAGATAAATGTATTGCCTGTAAAGCATGTGTGGAAATATGTCCTAATAAAATTCTATAAATTAAAGATGATGTTTGTAAAGTAACCAATGAAAAAAATGTGATAAATCAAGGGGATGTGAAAAAGTTTGCCCAACTGGTGCAATAAAAATTCAATAAAATAATAAACACAAATAAAGATGTTAATGAAGTTTAAAATTTCTAAGAATAATATTTTGTAAAAAATCATATGAAATATAGAATGGTTTTTATTATTACTATTTTAATAATACTTTATTGTTTTCATATATATTTCTAGCCCAATAAATAAATGGTGTATCACAAAATGATATTACTATTTTCATAATCATTGATGTTATTAAAATTTGTAAAAT
>JBFEOQ010000041.1:0-13730 GCA_041550515.1 Thermoplasmatota archaeon
ATAACATGAAAAAAATAATTATAATAATTTTTGTTTTATGTTTAATGTTAATGTCTTCTGGAATGGCTATGTATGTTTTTGATAAAGAAGAATTATCAAAGAATCTTGAAATAGAAGACAATGTATTAATTGCTGATTGGTTTAATAATAGAACAATTGAAGTTGATAATACTGGTAATATTATCTGGGAAAAAGATGATGTAAAAGCAGCTCAAGATGCAGAAAGACTCTCAAATGGGAATACCCTTATTACAGAATATGCTAGAAATCGTGTAATTGAGGTTGATATTAATGGTAGTATAGTATGGGAAAAATCAGATTTGTTAATGCCTATGGATGCAGAAAGATTACCAAATGGAAATACCTTAATAATTGAATATGATGGTGATCGTGTAATTGAGGTTGATATTACTGGTAATATTGTATGGGAAAAGGTTGAATTAGATGATCCTTTTGATGCAGAAAGACTGCCAAATGGTAATACATTGATTGCAGAAACTCCTTATCCTATTGGTAGAATAATCGAAGTTGATGAAACTGGTAATATAATCTGGAATATGAGTGGATTTTCTGGTCCTGTGGATGTAGAAAGATTATTGAATGGAAATACATTGATTACTGAGCATATTGGTAAAAGAGTTATTGAGATTGATAATGCTGGTAATATTATATGGGAGATAACAGGTTTAAATCACCCAAAAGATGCAGAAAGACTACCAAATGGGAATACATTAATTGCAGATTGTAGCGCTAATCGTGTAATTGAAATTGATAGTTCTGGAAATATTATCTGGGAAAAAGCAGGATTACATTATCCTACAGATGTAGAAAGTCTCTTTAATCTTCCTCCAGATTCACCAAATATAGATGGTTTTACAAGTGGTAAACCAGGGACGCCTTATGTTTACAAGTTCAATTCAGTTGATTTAAATGACGATAAAGTTAGATACCATATTGATTGGAATGATAATAGCTCTGAAGTAACAGCTTTTAATCCTTCAGGTATGGATGTATTAGTAAATCATACCTGGACAATGAAAGGTAATTATATAATAACAGTTTATGCTGAAGATGAGTTTGGTTTTATTAGTTCAGATAGTATTTTTGAAATAACTATGTCAAAAAATAAATTAATTGAAAATTCTATAGTAGGATTAATATTTGAAAAACTTGCCTATCGTTTTCCGATCTTTGAAAAAATACTAAACCAAATAATATAAATTAAAAAACTTTTTTTCTTTTTTTACATTTTGTTGTTTATATAGGTTGTTTTTTTTATTTATGTTACATATATTAAGGATAATTTTTAATATAAAATAAAACATTCCATTATATAAGTTAGAAAATATTTTTCTAATGTGGGGGGAATAAAATAATTAATAAAAAAATATTTGGAATTTTAATAATAACTCTATTAATTGCAAATGCATTGCCGGTACTTGGAACAATTAATGTAACATTTATTAGAAAAAGCAATAGTCTTAATATGCAACAAATTTCTGGAATAGAATTTTATCAGGTTGATTATGATTGGGAAACGAGTAAATATCCTGATTCAAACACTGGTGAAATTGTTGTTAATATCGATAAAGTGAAAGAGAATTCAGGTTTGGAATCTGGATATATAAATGCATATTCAGAAGAGGGATGGATTATTCAGAATCTTTTGATTCCTGAGAATTTCCCCTATCCATATATATCAAGATTATTTGATTTAGGGCGGGCAGGTGATATTAAAAGTATCAATGTCTATATTCAGGTTTCTGCTGAACCTGTTTCTGTGTTTGAATATAGTGGAGCCTTACCTCCATATCCTGTAGGAGATACTATATATGATGCTGAGGGTGGAAATGAAACTGTTCAATTCATACGACCGCAACCACCACCGCCAAATGTACCAGGACCTAATGAATTTGTAGATCCGCCTGAAACCTATTTTTATTATCAAGATAATCATCCAAATGTTGCGTGTTGTAAAAATCAATGTGTCCAAGCTGCCTATGCTAATAACTTGCAATATTTAGAAAATGAATTTGGAACACCTGTTAATGATGAGCTTATCTGTGGATTTAATGGAACACCATCTAATTCACTTACTGCAAAATTTGATGTTATTATGGAGCGAAAAGCATTTGCTGAAAATAACGGTAGTGCAACAAGTTATAGAAAAGCATTGGAAGGCTTTGTGAGATATACATATTTTGAGAGTTTACCAATTAGTCTAAAACATCAAGGACCAATAAATGGTACTGATGATATTACATATCAGGATGTTACTTCAGATGGAAAAGGATGGAGTGTATCAACTGATTTTATTATTAATGAAATAAAAAATGGACATGCAGTAGCAATGGCTTTTAATTGGTATTATGGAGGAAAAAGTCAAGGGGGGCATATGGTGCAGATTATTGCTGCTGGAAAAATATTAGGTGCTCCTTATATAATATATCTTGATGATATTCCACAAGGAAACTGTGATTATGTTACTAATATACCTACACAGACTTTTCTTATGGATTGGAATTGGGATGGAAGAATTAATCTTTTAAATGCTCCTACGTGGGCTCAGACGGTAAATGGATTTCCTGAAATTCAACAAATTGTTGTAATGGCTGCAGATAATCTGCCACCCCTAAAGCCATCGATACCATTTGGTGGCGAACTAATTATGGGAATAGGTATTGAATATGAGTTTACAACGTCTACAACTGATCCAAATGGTGATCAAATTTCTTATCTTTTTGACTGGGGAGATGGGACCCCAACCGGTTGGATCGGACCATTTGACTCAGGAGATACTGCTTTTGCTTCACACATCTGGGGTACAGTGGGAATATACTCTATTAAAGTAATGGCTCGTGATTACTATGGAGCCGAGAGTGAATGGTCTGATGAGAGAATATGTACCCTTCCAAAAACAAAACCATACATAAACATCCCTATAAATCGCTTCCTTGAACAACATCCAAATCTATTTCCAATCCTTAGACTTTTACTTAGATTAATGTAATCCATCTCTTCTTTTTATAATATTAAAAAGAATTGTGCTAGGTGTAGGCCGTAAGCCCCTTTGTATTTCAAAATATCTGTCGATTAGAATAGTATTATAGAACAGAAGACCACGCAGATAATAATTCATTAAAACATGGGAAATATTTTCCCACTTTTCTTTTTTTTACATTTTGTTGTTTATATAAGTTAATTTTCTATTTTTTTAATATTTCATTAAGATTTATTTATCTGTTTTTCACCAACATCTACTTTTTTTTCAACTGGTATTACACCAGCCATATTCTCCGCAATTACATTTGTTATTTCAGTATTTGGATCAATAACATACTTAGTACCTTCCTTCAATGAATTTTCCACTGTTTCTAATTTTTTATATATCTGAGCTTCATTTTTAAAATACTTTTGAATAGCAGTATTAACCTTTTCTATTTTATCAGCTTCAGCTTCTGCAACCTTACGAATAGCCTCAGCATCTCCTTCTGCCTTAAGTATAACAGCTTGTTTTTTTCCTTGTGCCATTTTTATTTCAGCTCTCTTTTCACCATCAGCTTTTGTTTCTGTAGCAGTAGCAAAATCTATTGCTGCTTTCTTATTCCTTTCAGCAATAACAACATTATTCATAGCATTTTGAACATCATCAGGTGGCTCAATTCTCTGCAATTCAACTCTAATTACATCAATACCCCAAGCATCTGTTTGCTTATCAAGCTCCTTTTCAAGAGTAGCATTTAACTCATCTCTCTTACTATTAGCTGCAGTTAAAGTCATTTTTCCGATAATATCTCGTAATGTAGTTCTAGCAAGACTTGTAATCTGTCTTTTATAATCTTGAGCATTATAAATAGCCTTATGAGGTTCAAGAACTCTAAAATAAACAACAGCATCTACAGTTGCATTAAGATCATCTGATGTAATGATTTTCTGAGGATCAACATCCACCATATTTTCAGTAATATTAACCTTAATAATTTTATCAATAATTGGAATTATCCAATGAAAACCCTGCTCAGCAGTTCTTTTATATTTACCCAAACGTTCAATAAGCCCTTTCTCAGTTGGTCTAACAATACGTATACCAACAAAAAATATTACTAATAAAAAGAAAACAATAGGAATAATCCACCCTAACAACAATGTCCAATCCATTCTCTCACCTAAAAGATCCCTATTAAATAGAAGGGTATAACTATTAACCCCTTATAAAACCTATTTAATCTGATGTTTCTAATCCTATCTCATTAAATAGAAAAAATACAATTAATACAGATTCTACAATCCATGCAGCATATATAAAATACTAAAAAAAATAATACTATAAAACCTAAAATCCTTTATTTCTTTACTTAACTAACAAATTTTAAGGAGAAAACTATAAATAAAAATTTATTTTTATATTGAAAAAAAAGAAAAAATAATAATATTTTATCAATTATCTAAAGTTATAAAAGAAATCATTATGAGAATCCCCCAAGTTTAAGGCTGGGATCACCAAAAAGTTGCCAAATCGTTGTACAAAAAGCATTATCCCCTCGTGGAGAGTTTTCTAAAATGAATTTTGTAATTGATCCACTATGCGCACCACCAAGTGTTGTAACACCTTCTTCACCGATTTCATAGAAGAAATAGGTTTCCAAAGCTCCACTATCTGTTGGAAAACCAGATAAATTTATATGACCAAAACCATAACCTGTACATCCAGTAGAAGCAATAGCTCCACCCCAAGGAACAATACATAACGCCCAAGAGAAACATACTGGTATTGGACCAGTAGTCCAATAGTGATTTTTAACATCCTTTCTATTTAGTAAAATTTGTAACATAGATACATTAAATAATCCATTATGACAACCACCAATAAGAATTACAGGAAGTTTTTCTTTATTTGAAAATTTTAAAAAATCATCAATCATTATATAACCTACCCACTCTTCAGTAGTATCTGGAGGATGAGTATTCCAAGCAGCTGGATTACCATGCCCCTGAAATAAAACATAACCTGCACCTTTTGATATTTCAGGAATAACATCATCAGGAATAGTTGGCTCATTAGTCCCTTCATTAGATGCATATACTCTCACAGCTTCATCGATTAAATCATCCATATAATCAAATGCGACCTCACAAGCATATTCACCATCTGGAATACCTTCATACAAATCAAAAGTTCTTCCACCAACTCCAATCATCTTTTTAAACCAAGGTTTCTCATCTGGTGATGTTGATTCATAGGTTATAATTTTATCAACCATTATTTTAACTTCAAATTTATTCCTACAGGCTAATCTACCATAATACATATCTGGAATAAGATCTAATTTATCATCCTTATTAAGAATTCCACTTATTTTCCCAAAAATACCATCTCCATTGGAATCCCAATCCTCAAATTCCCAACTTTCCGAAGTTTCATTATATCTATATAAATCACTATAATATAGATCAGAAATACATGATCTTTCATCTGTATGTCTAATATTTGCATATCTAACAGGTAAATGCCAAGCTGTACTACCTTGATTTATATCATCTCGATCTTTGGCGTATAAATATGATTTCAAACCACCAACCAATAAAATATAAGTACTACCCCATTTTTCATTTGCATCTTTTAAAAAATATTTAATTTGTTCAGGTTTATCTCTTCCAGAATATTCAGTATATATGTCCTCAGTAGTTTTTAGAATAGTTGTTACACCATTAGATATCTTATGATTAACTAATGGTTGAAGTTCATCTGAAAATGTTGATGGAGCAACAATAACAAGATCATAATCAGCATTAGTAACTGCATCTTCTTTAGGATCAACATAACTTATTTGAATCTCAAAATCAGTTATATAATACAACATATTTTGTTTAGGTGAATATCTAACAGGATGTAGCTCAATTGTAACAAAAGTAGTTGAAATACTATCAGTATTTAATCCACAACGTATGGCATAATCATACCAATTATTAGGATATAATGCCTCATTTTCATAAATATCTTTATCTTCATTATATACTAACTGTATTTTTTCAGAATCTGGGTAGCTATGATATACAGGTTCAGGGTTAGGAATAATTTTCCCAGAAATACTTTTTTCTTTAAAATTTGAATATTTACAAGATATACTCTTTATTTTTACATCCTTAGAAAAATTAATTGTTGTTATATATACTGGTAACATTGGTTTTCCAGTTTCAGTTAAAAAAGCATTTGAACCTTCAACTTTTAAAGAAAAATAGTCACCTCTTCTTTCAGGTATAGGTTGTTTTAAAAAATTTATATCCTTAATAATTTTTTTTATTTCTTTTTCACTTTTCGAGATATAACTTGCTTGAACAGCACTAAAAATAATCATAACTGCTGTTATTATTATAAATAGTTTTTTTATCATTTTTTTTCCTCCCCCAATATAAACCTAAGTAATAATAATCCTAATATATAATATAAATATTTCTAAGATAAATTACAAATTAAAAATTCAATAAAGTTTAAAAATATCAATATAGACTAAAATCCCTCTTTTCGTTTTTTTATAGAAAATACATCATTTAAACAAATAAAAATAATAAAAAAGATATAATATCACCTTCTAATTATTATAAAGGTGTTTTATTCATGAAGAGTATTTTTCCACAACCCATACAAAATCTTCCTGAAGTAATTATTCCATTCAATGGAGTTAAAGGCTATATTGTTCAAGGTGAAAAAGAACAGGTAGTTTTTATGGAATTCGAAAAAGATATTGAGATTCCTGAACATTCACATGAATGCCAATGGGAAATTGTTTTAGAAGGAAAAGTTGATTATTTGGAGGATGGAAAAAAAACAACGTATTTAAAGGGAGATAGATTTTTTGTTCAAAGTGGGAAAAAACATTCAGCATATGTTTATGCTGGTTATAGTTGTATAATGTTTTTTAATCAGAAAGATAGATATATAAAAAAATAAGTAATGATTTTTAAAAATCTTTTCTCCTTTAAATTTTTTATAAGAAATATTTAAGTTTAGTTAATATATATTATTTTTATATTTTATGTTTAAGGGAGGATAAAATGAATAAGAAAATTATTGTAATTTTTACATTGGTATTGTTTCTAGGAGCTGGGATTTCAAGTGTTGGAGTAAACAGTAAAATATCTAATTATGATCCTAAAGTTAAGAATTATAAATATAGTGTAATTAAAAATGATGAACTTAATGTTAAATGTATCAATATTATTGACATAATCAAACCACCATTAATAATAATTGATGAAAAAAAATTAATAGAAAAATCTAATACAAATGATTTAAAATTCATAGATCTTCCTGAATATTTTAACTGGATGGACTTTGAAGGAGAGGATTGGACAACACCTGCAAAAGATCAAGGTAGTTGTGGTAGTTGTTGGGATTTTGCTGCTATAGGTGCATTAGAGAGTATTATTCAAATAAGAGAAAAATGTGCAGCTCTTTCTCTTGACTTATCTGAGCAATATGTACTCTCCTGCCTTTCACATTCTGGAAGCTGTAATGGCGGAAGAGCATATTCTGCATATAAATTTATTAAATTAGACAATCCTTATGGTAATTCCTGTAATGGAATTATCCCCGAATTTTGCTTTCCTTATCAAATCAAAGATAATGTTAAATGTGAAAACGTTAGCTCAAATTGGACTGATTTTCTAATCCCAATAACTGATTATGGACATTGGTTTCCTGGTGGTAGTATTGATGACAGAAACGCAATCAAAACAAGGATTTTTGAAAGCGGACCAGTCGTTGCTGCAATGCTATTTACTATATGGAATCATGGTCCAAATAATCTACAAGAATGGGGCTATATACATAATAGTCCACTAGAATACTATCCATATCCTGGTCCTGTTAAAAGTGCTAACCATGAAGTTGTTATTGTAGGATGGAAAGATGATCCATCTATAACCAACGGTGGATACTGGATTATAAAAAACAGTTTAAGTGAAGAATGGGGTTATAACGGTTTTTTTAATTTAGAATATGGTAGCCTTAATATTGAAAATATGGAAATAATCTGGGTAGAATATAATCCAGAGGATTATAGCAACTGGGCACCAGTCGCAAAAATAAATGGCCCGACTCAGGGTAATACAAATCAAGAAATGATTTTTAATGGAAGCATGAGTTTTGACCATGAAGGTACAATTGTATCTTATGAATGGGATTTTGGTGATGGAACTATTAAAGAAGGGCAAACAATCAATCATACCTATGTGCAACAAGGAATATATCTCTTAAATCTAAAAGTAACCGATAACGCAAATAATACAGATGATGAAAAAATATGGATTTATATTAATAAAGAGAATCATCCACCACAAAAACCAACAATTAAAGGAAATCAACAGGGTAAAAATGAAACAGCCTATAAATATACTATTTCAACAGATGATCCTGATGGTGATGAAGTGAAATATTATCTGAACTGGGGTGACGATTATTGGTTTGGAGGATCAGCAGGTTGGATAGGCCCATATACATCTGGAGAAGAGGTTACTTTAGATAAAATCTATAATGAAAAAGGAAACTACACAATTCGTGCAAAAGCACAAGATATATATGGTGCAAAAAGTGATTGGGCAATACTTGAAGTGAGTATGGCAAAAACACATTACTATAATTCAATAATTCAAATACTTATGAAAATGTTAGAAGGTTTTCCTATGTTTGAAAGAATAATAAACCGAATAATCTAAAACCAAAACTCTTGTTTCTCTTTTTTACATTTTGTTGTTTTATATGTTATTTTTTTAAATGTGTTGCATAAAAATTTCATAAAATTTAAAATATAACTAACTATTGTATATTGCAAGATAGGAGTAATAAATTTTAATAGGGAGGTATATATTTGGAAATTAATTGGAATTTTAAAGTTTTAGTTGCTGGTATAGCATTAATTATAATAAGCATGTTTTTCGGGTCATATGGTTTTTTTAATCAATCTGAACCACTATTTTTAATAATGAGTTTGCTGAGTTGGATTGGATGGATATGTATAATCGCATGGGTTGTTTTGGTTGCGATAAATTTTACAAAAAGACGATCAACTCTTCTAAAGATAATAAAATTTCTTCATTTCTCTAGACACGATATAATAAAATCAACCAACTGGGCTCGTATTGGAGCAGGCATATATAGAAAACCATTGGCAATAGCATTTATGATAATAGGATTGTTTTTTATTTTTACAATTTTTATTGCTCAATTTTTTATTATATTATTTTTTATAGGAATTATTGTTCTTGCAGCAGGTATTTATTTATGGATTAAAAAAATTATTTCAATAGAATTTGATTTTTCAAAAAATGTAATGATAAGATTACCAACTTTTTTTTCTATACATACATTTCATATTTTTATGCGTCAAGGTTTAGAAGATCAAGGATATATAATTTCAGAGGATATTTCACCAGTTGAGGGTGGTTCAACTTCAATTATACCAGGAATTTTTTTATTAAAAGGTGGGGTAAAAGGTATAAAAAAAGAAATTAAATTACTTAGAAAAGATGGAAAAAGAGCGGAGATTTATCTCATTGAAGAAGGAACAATATTTCATTCAAATTTAAATATTTATGATCAAAGTATTTTTGATAAATTAAAATCTGGTCATATAAACCTCGAACCAACTATAAAGAGTAACCAGACATCTTGTGAACTATTATTAACCATTGGTGCAACAAGAAACAAATTTTTTGAAAAAGATAAATTACAACAAGATTTTGATAATATCACGGCTTTGATTGAAAATTGTATAAATAATACAAAATCCAAAATACCTTATATAGATAAAGATATTGATAAAATCTTTCATCCCAAGAAATTAAATCGAGAAATAATAAAACAAAAATAATTTTATCAAGCGGAGAAACTGGATTTAAATACTAACTATAATGAAAAAATTAAATATTTTTTATTTTTAACAATTTTTTTTAATTAAAATTTTGTATAAAACTTCTAATATGACTAGATTCCATATAAATTTCAGTAAGATCAGATGCAGTTTCTTCATTTATCCCATTTTTTATTAATTCTTTCTGAAAAATTTTTCCTGCTTTATTCGCATCACTTTTAAATCGTAAAAAAATCCCTGTAAATCTAAACATTAAAAATGGAATTTTAGGAAGAATCATACCAAAAAACTTTATCGGCTGAACTCCTATATCATCCTTAATATTTTCATTCATTTACAATACCCAAAATTTTCAATCTTTTTATTCGTGATGATGATGTTCACCAATGTTACTCATCATTTTTCCAAGATTCAAAGTTGATAAATATTGACTTGTAAGCTCATATGCCTGCTCAGTAGTCATACCAGCTTTTAAAAGCTCTTTATAAAAAGTAGCTGCTGCTTCAGCATATTGTTTTGCACTCTCTGGACTATATAACAAACTACTTAAACTTTTTAAAAGACCAGGCACTTTTTCAGATACAACATCTAATATTTCCTTTATTTTTTCAGGATCTGGCATTACTTCATGTTTATTCATATTTTTTTACCTCCAATACAATTTCTAAAACATGTAAGAGTGATCATTTTATATATTAAAACCGAGCATTTGTGACCATTTTCTGATCACTTTATCAGTCAATTTATAAACATAGAGTTTACCTTTCATCTGTTTTTTAACAATATCACTATTTTCAAGTTCTTTTAATCTTTCACGTATTATTCTCCTTGAAGCAGTCCCTCTTTTACTTCTAACAAGTTCAGTTATCTCAGAAATATTTTGATCTTGATGATCTAATAATACTCTTACTATCTCCCTACTTATTTGATCTTTTAACTCCGGAAGTATCAAATCTGGTGCGAGCCCACCATGCTCAAGAATAAGACCAGTGATTTTAAGATATCTTTGTGTAGTTTTACCAACATCTCTTAAAGGACTAATAACTTCTGAAAGCATTTTTTCAAGATCACTGATTCTCTTATTTAACTCTTTAACTTCTTTTTTTAAATCCTTAGTCACAAAAACTAAATAAACTAATTTATTAAAAAACACTTGGTAATAAAAATAACAATTTCATATCATGATAAAAAATAAATATAGACAGGATATACATAAAATAGATGGATGAGAATAAGGAGACCAAGGGTTTAAGAAAAGAACTTGGCCTTCTTAGTATCTTTTGTATAGCTTCAGGGGCTATGATTAGTTCAGGTTTATTTATATTACCTGGATTAGCATTTAAGCAAGCAGGACCAGCAGCCTTAATAGCCTATGGAATTGCAAGTCTTTTAGTTATACCTCCTATGCTATCAAAAGCAGAACTTGCTACAGCAATGCCAAAAGCAGGTGGAACTTTTTTCTTCGTAGATCGAAGTATGGGTCCAATGTTAGGTACAATCGGTGGATTTGCAGCATGGTTTTCTCTTGCTTTTAAAAGTGCATTTGCCTTGGTAGGAATCGGTGTTTTTGCAGTTTTACTTAATCCTGGATTCACAGAAATGCAAATGAAATTAATTGCAGTATTCTTCTGTATCATATTTACTATTATAAATATTAGAGGAGTTAAACATTCAGGAAAAACACAGATAGCCTTAGTTGTTGGTCTTCTCTCTTTACTTATTCTATATATAGTTGCAGGTATCTTTTTTATTCAACCTTCTAATTTCAACAATTTTGCCCCATATGGATTTAGCTCTATTTTTTCAACTGCAGGCCTTATTTTTGTATCTTTTGGAGGTCTCACCAAAGTTTGTAGTGTCGCTGAGGAATGTAAGAACCCTGGACGTAATATCCCACTCGGTATGTTTTTTTCGTGGGGTATTATTTCTTTAATTTATTTATTGGTAATTTTTGTAACAATTGGTTTAGCTAATCCTTCTCAGTTAGAAACGTCTCTTACACCAATTTCTCTTGGAGCAGATAATATCCCAATTTTTTATGGAATTGGAGGTATGATTATGGCAGTTGCAGCTATTCTTGCTTTTATTACTACAGCAAACGCTGGAATACTTGCAGCATCTCGTGATCCTATGGCTATGGGTAAAGATCAACTTATTCCTCATTCTTTTGCAAAATTATCTAAACGAGGAACTCCAAAGTTTTCAATATTATTTACATCATGTTTTATGATTCTTGTAATTTTGTTTTTAGACATTGAAAGTCTTGTAAAAACTGCTTCACTACTTAAAATATTATTGTTTTTATTTGTAATACTTTCACTTATTATTATGCGAGAGAGTAAGATAAGACATTATAGACCTAAGTTTCGTTCTCCATTCTATCCCTGGGTTCAAATATTTGGAATCGGCGGACTTATATTCCTCATATTTGAAATGGGTTTAATTCCAATGATTCTCGTTGGCATTTTTATTCTATTTGGATTTTGCTGGTATTACTTTTATGCTCGAGATAAAATATGGAGAGAATATTCCCTTCTTAATGTTGTAGAACGAGTTACTAATGAGAAAAGAACTGGTTATTTATTAGATGAAGAGTTACGAGAAATTCTCATTGATAGAGATGATGTTACAGAAAAAAGATTTGAAGAAATTCTAAAAAAATGTGAAATTATGGATGTTTTCAAATATGAACGTCCAGATAAATTTGCTTGGTTGATTTCAAATAGATTAGCTGCTCGTTTAGATATTGATAAAAATGAATTATATACTCTTCTTAAGAATCGTAAAGAAGATTCTAATATTATGATACATCCCGGTATAGCTATTTTCTCACATATTATAAAAGGTCGTGGAAAATTTGAGATATTATTAGTCAGAAGTAAAAAAGGAATTATTTTATCTGACACCGCTGAGGCTGTTCATGCCTTCTTTGTAGTTGTTGCTACTTCTGAACTTAAGAGTTTCTATTTGCATTCTCTTATGTGGATCGTTCAAATAGCTGAGGAAACTGATTTTGAAGAAGAATGGATAAATGCAAAAGATACTGATGAACTAAGAAAAATTATTTTATCATCATGGAAAAAACGAAAAAAATACTAACACTTATGATTAGATATAAAATTTTTATAATTTTTAATAATCTTTTAAATTCTTCTTACCACAATTTGGACATATAATAAAATCAAGAGGAAATTTATGACCACAATACGGGCATTTTTTATCTTTCATATCAATCATATAATTAATTAAGTATTATCTTCATTATTAATTAAATTTTTCTAAAATATTTTATTAGATGTTATTATTTAGTGTTTACAAACTAACTCTATGATTAACAAGATAGAAATATACTATTTGATATAATTCAATTAAATATATTTTTGAAAAAAATTTTTAAAATTATAGTTAAATTTAATAAATTTAAAAACTAATAATAAATTCTAAGAACATGATATTTCTAAACATATTTAATAAAACAAAAAAAAATAAACCAAATAGAAAAACTTTATCAGCTAATGAATGGCCAGATTATATTGTAATCTTAGATGAAAAAAATTTTGATGATTTTATACAAAAATACCCTTTATCAATAATAGATTTCTGGGCACCTTGGTGTAATCCATGTAAAGCAATGATACCACGATTAAGACGTTTATCAAAAATTTACAAAGGACAATTAGCTTTTGGAAAACTTGATACACAGAAGAATAAAAATCTTGCTAATAAATATAAGATTATTAGTATTCCAAATTTAATTTTTTTTAGCTTTGGTAAAAAAATCAGTAGCGTTACAGGTTTAAAATCCGTTGGAGATATTAAAGATATAATTGATGATCTTCTAAAAAAATTTTAAAATTTTCA
>JBFEOQ010000042.1:0-13715 GCA_041550515.1 Thermoplasmatota archaeon
ATGATAATATCGCCTCTTTTTGATGACTTACAGCATTTTGAAAATGTATAAGATTTTCACCAACTAAATCCATCTTTTGATACAACTCATAATGGCGATACACAACACGAGTAAATGAAAAAGTTTCATTAGCAGTTATTTGATCAGTAACTATTACATTTTCATTTATTGCTTTCATAGCAGATCTCTCCCTGGTTTCTCTGTTAAGTATGATAGATGAAATATTGTCATTATTTATCCAATACCATCTATGCAATCCAATTCTATACAAACCTTTTCGATGTATAGTAGTGTTTTCTTCCCACGGGTAACTTATCCTTACTACTAACCTATTCTTGGGTTCATAAGTAACAAATCCTTTTGGAATTTCAGTAAACACCCATCCATAACCTGGGCAGTAATATTCTATCAAGCTATGTGAAGCATACCAGTAAGATTTACCATCATATGGATTTGATGGTATCCCTATAATTACCCTAGCAGGCACACCATTTGCTCGTAACAAAGCACAACCAAGATGTGATTTCCCTGGACACTCACCGCTTAAAAACAATGTAGTTACAGCATCCTGAGCAAAAAAAACACTAAATAAACATTCTAAATTAAATAAAACCCATCTATGCCGATAAGTAAATATGGTAATTTGATCAACAAGCTCCATAAGATCATCCGAAGATCCTCGCAGTTGTTTAGCACGAAATTGAATGAAAGGATTATTCACCTGCACAACATCTGTTGAGACAAGCCATGTTTTTGTTTCCTTAGGAAATTCACTTATATTTGGTATATCAACATAACTGGGTAAATCCTCAAATTTTTCGTTTTTAACCAGAGTCCAGGCAGAGAAATTGATCCTTGCATGCTCATTTTTATTCATATCTCCAATGGTGAAATTCACGATTTTATTAAAACCATCTGTATCATTTTCTATTTTGTAATCTAATATATCGGCTGAAGAACTATTAAAAACTTGTAACAATATTGGAACTTGAAAAGTATAATCCAATGGAAAAACATATTTTATATTAAAAATATTGGTATCATTCAAAGCAACAAGAGTAAGAGTGAACATACCCTGAAGTAAAACAAGTTCTTGTTCATTAGTCGCAGATTGTAAAGATAAATAATCTTTGTTAACAAGTGCTGTTAATGCATAAGATGTTGAACTTAAAATAAACAATATACAAATTAAAATTATTACTATCTTTTTCCTCATAAATATTCTATCCCCAAACTATAAAGCATATCTTTTAACAAGACTTAAATTTTCTTCTAAGAGATATAGTTAACAAAATTAAAAAAAACTATGTTTAAAATCAACAAATTTTAAAAAAAAGAAAAAAAGAGTTTTGAATTTTAGTTTTATATTATTTGGTTTAGTATTTTTTCAAAGAAAGAAAAATTTTCAAATAAATAATGTAATAAATATTTTACAACATCTTTTAAACAAAATAATCATTCTATTATTTTGGAGTTGATAAATGTATGGCGATATGCCCTTATTGTAATAAAGAGATAAATGGTTACAATCTTATAGCAGAAGAGATTTCTAAAAAGGGATTTAAATTTAGTAGAGAGATGTATTCCTGTCCAAATTGTAAATATGTTCTTGGTTTTGCAAGTACTGGTTAATCTTCAAATTTCTCTTCCAAATCTTTATTTTCCACTCATTCTAATTATATAATCATATAAATCAGTATTAATTTTTTTTAAGGATTCTATAAGATCTACATACTTTTTTATTGACTTTTCATCTTTCTTCTCTTCTGCATCTTTTAAGTTTTTTTCTGAATTTTTGATGAATTCTTCCACCCGTTGGATTTTCTTACAACAATACATAATTCTTTCTTCTTGAACTTCCTCAAATAACTCTGTTATTGGTTTTTCATGTGATTCTTTTTTTGTGGGATTTAAAAATATTTCATCTTTTAAATTTAAATCCACTTTTTCATTTTTCTCAACTTTTTCTTCCATACCGTTCATTTTTTTATTTAATTCTTCTAGTTTCTCGTTTATCCACTTATTATGTTTTTCCAATCTCTGCATCAATTCCTCATGTGTAATTTTTTGGGAATCAACTTGCTTTTTTCTTCTAAATCCAATACCCATTTTTTCTATTCCAAACTAATATTTCAAAACAACTGTTTGTTTATAAAGTTCCCCTTAAAAATTGTTTAAAAATAGAAATTGTATTTTCAATTAAATTATTATTTATTTTTAATTTTATTCATTTTTTTTATTCTTCCATTATTGTTTTGGATGAGTTTCAAAGAATTCCCATATTAAATCTGTAGCTGAAATCTCTTGGATATCATCAACTAACCAGGGAGCAGCAGGAGCAGAGTTCAAAGGATTACCTGGCCACCAGTGTTCCCCACCAACAGTAGTAAAAAGAATTACTTCTGTTCCTTTCTCCCCATTTGTATAAGTTCTTTCAATAATTTTTCCACTTTCACTAATATTAATTTCTGGTGTAGGGCCACAATCGTTATGTTCTACCCAAAAAGATACAGATTCATAAACAGAAGACATATTATAATCTCCGCCTCCCTCATATGCGATTAATGAATCATTCGTTCCATGAAAAATTATAACAGAAACAGGATTTGCAGGAATAGGTATCTGATAATAGTTATCATTTTCAAGACTAAAACATCCACCAATAGTTCCAGCAACCGGTGCTATCGCAGCAACTATATCTGAAAGATATGCTCCAATTGAATATGTTATAGCTGCTCCATCTGAAAGGCCAGTAACATATATTCTACTAGAGTTAATATTATACGTCTGTTTCATTTTGTTTATAAGATCGCTTATAAATCCTAAGTCATCAACAAATTTTGGAACGCCTCCAGGTACATATCCATAGTTGTAATCAAATCCATTAGTATAGAAATCTAATTTCGCATTTGGATATACAACAATAAAACCTTTTTCATCTGCAATATTACTAAATTCTGAATATTCTTCTATAAAACTGGAACGGAAAAACCAAAATGGATATCTTAAACTAAAACCTGTAGAACCATGAAGTACCAAGACCAATGCTACTGCTTCTAAGCCATTATAACTTGGTGGAATATGAAGCCAATAACTACGAATAGAACGAAGATCATCACCTGCTATCATCCATTTAAGCTCGGTATTATCAGAACTACATGTATTATCTTTTAAATTTACTTCAGTTTTTTCATTATCAAAAAACATAATTCTAGCACTTGCAGGTATAACAGTTCCAATCAGTAGCATCATTATAAAAATTCCAATTATTTTCTTATTCATTCCTTTTTCCCCCACTTTTAAAAGATATTTGCTAACTTATAACATTGAATGCTTTATTGCTTATAAAAAATTATTTGTAAAATATGCAACATAAATAAAAAAATAAAGGTTAAAAATAACAAATGTTACATTATTTCTATAAATGGAAAGAAATAAAGTAGAAATAATTTTTAACTTTTAAAATGATATTGAAACCTATCACCCTTAATCTATAATTATTAATTATATGGGTAAGTTGAACTTTAAGTTTAACACCGGGTTTCGGCTTTTTAAAGTGATTTTTTAATAGTATAATTTCGTAAAAATTTGAAAAAGAGTTTTAGTTTTAATTTATTATTTGGTTTAGTATTTCTTCAAAAAATGGAAAACGCTGAAAGAGTCTTTGTAATAACGAAGGTTTGTTAATTGTTTTGCTTTTTGGCATACTAACAGTTAATGTGCCCCATTCACTTTCTGCATCATAAGTATCCTTTGCTTTGGCTTTAATTGTATAATCTCCTTCTTTAGACCAAGAATGTTTTGTAGTTGCTTCTACTCCTGATGTATAAGGACCTATGCAAATCTCTTGTGAATCGTCTCCCCAATCTATACAATACTCTATATTATCTCCCTCTGAATCAGTTGATACAAATATGTATTCATATTCAGTATTAGTTTTTCCTTTAGTCTGCCCAGTAATAGTTGGTTTATCTGGTGGAGTATTTACTCCTATACCAAGATATGTTTTTATAAATTCACCCCATTTTGTATCTATTGCGAATTGTGTTTCTTCATATTCTGAAGGTAAAATTCCATCATCATATCTTAATGCTAGATTGTAGTCTAGTTTTCTTCCTGGGAAATACATATTAAAACCAGCTGAATGATCACCTTCTACTATTGCTTTTGCGATAACTGCATTATTAATTTTGTTAATTATATCAGTTCTTAAATTAGTAAATTCTTGACTATCTATCGTTAATAATTCAAGAAAATGCTGCAAATCAATAAAATAATCAATATCCCACGTAATACCATATTTCCTAGTATCTCCCCAAGCTGTTTGAATATCTGTTTTATATTCATCAATATTATCAATAAAAAATAATGCCAAATCATCAATTACTGTTGCTAGATCATCTAATTTATCTGATTGCATTGCTCCCATTGATTGTACAATTTTATAGAACGGTAAATTTGCTGGTTCAAATAAATCAACTATTAATATCGCAAAATCTTTTGGGTTCATTGAAGGGTTATTAATAAGCTCAGTTAAAATATCTTCATAAGGAAGATCACCTGAAAGTCCACAATCAGCATAACCAACTGTGTATTCGACACAGGATCTAATTTGATATCTAAATTCTAAATTTCCACATAAACATGATTGTGCAAATAAGACAGCTAATGGATTTAATCCATTATTGGTTACTGAATTTAATGCATTTAATAATTCTGGCATAGTAATCATTGTTCCATCACCATTTTGATCATAGCAAATCCCCTGCCATCCTGCTCCCTTATTACTATAAGGTATAAAGCAATAGTTTTCAGCAATATAATCAGTTTTAACTTTTTGAATAAAATCTACTATGGTTTCTGAATCATCCATATCAGATTCTTCAGACCAGTCTTGTTCTACTAAGTTTTTTCCGATTACATAGTATAATTTTGTATCACCAATTTCATCGCTATCACTAAGAATAGCAAATTTAACCTCTTCTGTTGTACCAACGTTTTTAATAATATTTATTTCAGTTTGCATAGAATCTGATAGTTTGTTGTCACCATTAAAATAAAACATAATAACCCAATCTGAATCAGTGTTTGTCGTTGCCATATGTGACTGTCCAATACTTGCTAAAAATATTACTATTATTAATAAAGTGAATATTTTCTTCATATTTTTCTCCCCCAATAATTATGAAAATAATATACTTTATAAAAATTTAAACTTTTTGAACATACTTTTTGAACATACTAAAAAAATATAATAAAAAAAATAACAAAATGTAAAAATACTTTTAAATAGAAAAAAGAGATTAGAAATTAAGTATTTTTTCAAACAGAGGAAAACGCTGAAAGTATCTTTCTAATATATTACTTAAGATAAGAAATTTGCTTTTTGTTATGCTTACTTCGTAGGATGACCATTCACTATTATCACCAAAAACATCCCTAGCTTTAGAGTGAATATTATAAGTTCCCTGCTTTGACCATATATGTTTAACTGATACTTTTGAACCTGATAGGAAAGGACCTACCATAACCTCGTTAGTATCATCACCCCAGTTTATACTATATGTTATATTATCTCCATCTGGATCAATTGAAACAAAACTATATTCATATTCATCACCTATTTTACCAGTAATACTTCCAAAAATTAATGGTTTACCTGGCGGCAGATTTGATTCTTCATCATTATAACCATAAGTCTTAAAACAAAAATCAGATAATTCCTGCTTCGACCACCCCGGACAACTACATCTTAACCACATATCACCCCGGTTATACAGATCATCACTAGACTCTCCATTAGCATAACACCACCAAAAAAAAGGATCTCTAAAAACACCTGAAGTTGTTGTACAAACTATATAATAAGTTGATTCTGGAACTACATTAATATCTGGAAAATCTGCATAAAACCAATCTGGATAAAATTTAGGTATATCTGAATTATCAATAATAACAGATGTAAGATCCTTACCACTATAAATATTCCTAATTGAAACTATTAAATTATTTGGAGGTAATTCATTTCGCCAACCATATAATCTAACTCTAGTTAAAACATTTAATGTTGGTCTAAAAGATTGTGCAAGAACACATGGAGCTTCAACTGCCCAGCAACCATTACTGTAATAAATCTGTTGCTGATCAAGATAATCATTAGAATTAAAATTACTATTAACAACTGGTATAAGAATTATACATATAATTATGTAAAAAATTATTTGATAAAATTTTTTTATTTTCAAAATTTTTGTCTCCAAATAAAAATTTCTAAACAACTATTCACTTATAAAATTAATCCATCTGTATCAACAGAGAAAAATTGAGTTTAGAGAAATGGTTTATATCTATATTAATATCTAAATAAACTAAATCAATTACATATTATCCAGGTTTATTCCATTTTTTTAAACAATGAACCTAGGATCAAATTTATAGAAAATATTCCTTTAAATGGTAAAGCGCTATAACCTGGATTACCATTAGCAAGATAAATAACACCAATATCCTCTGTCTGATTATATAACATCCACGTATCTGCACCAGGTAAATCCCCTCCATGACCTGATGTCGAAAGTCCTCTAACATTTTGATGCATCCATGCAAGACCATATCCAATACGATTTCCAGTTTGTAACTCATGCATCAACTCTACAGATCTTTTTTCAAGAATTCGAGAGTTATTATAGATGCCATCGTTCATATGTGCGATAAGGAAATGGGAAAGATCAGAAACTGTTGAATATAATCCACCCGCAGGATATGCTCTTAGTCGGTAATATATATCAGAGGGTGAATCTTCCCCATACAGCATATTAATAGTGAAGTATCTACCAAAAATACGCTGATAAGGTATTGCTACATCATCAATGTTAAAATGAGAGAAATTGAAACCTGTATTCTTCATATCTAAAGGAGTAAAAATATGTGTGTTACAATACTCTAAAAAGGATTCACCAGATATAATTTCTAAAAGATAAGAGATAAGATCAAATCCGACATTTGCATACATCGCATATTCTCCTGGTCGATATTCCGAATTCCAGACACTTGAATTATAATATTTTCCATCAGGTAAAAGAAACTCTTTAAGGTATGGTTCTGGGAAAAAATCAAAAGGTGGATCATCAGAGAAATTAGACCAGTAGTATTGCTGTTGTACATTCGTATTTAAACTTGATGTATGAGACAGAAGCATACGGAACGTGATGGGATCATCAGGAAAATTTGGATTTCGAAGATCAAAAGGTAAAAATATGTTTACATCATCATCAAGATCAAATAATTCTTTTTCATAAAGTTGCATAATAGCAGTACCAACTATTGTTTTCGTGATTGATGCAAGGATATAAATTGTATCTATAGTAGTAGGTTTCTGCTTAGATAAATCATAATACCCATATCCTTTATACCATACAATCTGATTGTCCTTTATAATACAAGCAGCAAGAGATGGAAAACCTGCTATTTTCATGATTAAAGAGATTTTTTCATCAAATGCAACACCATTTAACTGATTAAATGATTTATTTTGTATTATATTAACTGACTGACTAAAAAATTTTCCTTTTACTGGGGTGATTAATGATATTATTAAAAATATACAAACCAAAATTTTTAAAATCTTATTTTTCATGTATTTTTTACTCCCCCAAAATATAAGAATAATATATATTAGTTAAATTTAAACATTTCTTATATAATTCCAAATATAAAAATTTAAACAAAACAAGTTTTAAAAAATCAAAAAATTTCTTATTCAATTTGCTTTAACATTTTTGATAAATACAATGAAACCTACCAATTTATACAAAATATTATATACTAAATTTGGAAAGCAAAACTGGTGGCCAGCTGATAAAAATTATCATAAAAAAAATAATAGTGATTTTCGTTTTGAAATAATCATAGGAACTATTCTAACACAAAATACTGCTTGGTCTAATGTAGAAAAAGCAATTATTAATCTAAAAAATAATAATATGTTAAATATACAATATTTAATAGATGCCGATTTCGATAATTTAGCAGATATTATTAGACCATCTGGTTTTTTTAATCAAAAAACAGAGCGTTTAAAAACAATTTCCAATTTTTTAAAAAATAAATTTGATTCAAATTTAAATAAATTCTTTAATCAAGAAATAAAATATTTAAGAAATCAGCTTTTATCATTAAAAGGAATTGGTCCTGAAACTGCTGATTCTATAATTTTATATGCAGGTAAAAAGCCTATATTTGTAATTGATGCATATACTATAAGACTCTGTGAAAGAATACCTATTAAATTAAAAATAAAATATGATGATATTCAAGATTATTTTGAAAAAGATCTTAATAAAAGCTTTAAAACTGAAGAGCTAGTAAATATATATAATGAATTCCATGCATTAATAGTAAATCACGCAAAAATATATTGTAAAAAAAAGCCAAATTGCTATAATTGTCCTCTAAAAAAGCAATGTAAATTTTTTAAAAAATTATTTTAACATTTCTTTTACTTTATAACTCATTATTTCAGCAGGTATATCGGGAAGTGATATCAATTGTGTTGTACCAATTTGTCCTTTTCCAGATGGTTTAATATTTATAAAACCTGCACTTTCAATATCTTTTAGATAATTCCAGAACATTGTATGAGTTCTTGGTTTTTCATTATATTCCTCACAGGTTATTATATATGTTTTTTCAGCATCACCCGTGTTTACATATGCTTTCTCATCTTTTTTTAATCTTTTTGCTATAGCGTAAAGAGTTAATAATTGGTGTCTTTCAAGGTTTTTAAGTTTTGTTTCTGTAACAATGGAATATGTTTCTGCTTTTGCAGCTCTAACATGTTCAGGTTTAACATTTTGTAGATGTTGATTATCAGCAGCAATTCCGGCTTTCCAAAGTAGTTCTATTGCAAAACGTGCATCACCCCACTCTGAAGATATATCTGACAAAAGCTCTATAGACTCTGGATCTACAGTTCCTTTATGAAACGCTAGATTTACCCTTTGTAAAACTATATCATACAACTCATCTCTCATGTATTTATCCAGTTTAATTATATTACTTCTTTTAAAAGTACTTATAGATGAAACATCAAAAAAAGGTAAAATATCTTTTTGAGATATTAAAATGAGTGAGACGGGTGTTTTTTCTAAAACTTTTTCATCTGAAAAACGTGTTAGATTATAAATAAGGTTTGCACCACTTTTTTTAAGAAGAGCATCTGCTTCATCAAGAACTAAAAGTAGTTGTGAATTTCGTTTTATTAATTGTTTTTTTAATACCTGTAGCATCTCTTGTAGTGAAAAACCTCTATCAGGAAATCTTTGATCAAAATGATTGATTACACCTAACAATGTCATTGAATCTGTTGATCTTTTCCTACAGTTTATATGTATATATTCAATAGTTTTTCCTTGTTTTCTTGCAATATTTACTAAGGTACTGCAGAATTTCTTTGCAATAACTGTTTTACCACTTCCTACTGGTCCTTTTATTATTGCGTTTTGTGAAACATTTGAAATCAGTGGTTTAAACATTTGAGCAAGCATTTTTTGTTGTTGATCTCTATGTATAAGTTCATCTGGTACATAATCGAAATCAAGAGCATTTGGATTTTTTATAACAGTTGATGACATCAATTCGTCTTCTATTATATTTTTCATTGTTTTACCTGTATTATTTTTTGTTTGATAAATCTTTATCAAATAAATTTATAGTATTTCAAAAATTAATATTAATAAAGAATTAAAGTAATAAATTCTATTTATGTTGTGTAAAAAAGATGAATAAGTTTTCAATTTCCCTAAAATCTGCTGAGTTTGTTAAAAACAGATTTAGTGAATATTATAGATCTAATAAAATCAATTTACCTGATCGTTTTGGTAGAAGGGAATATGCCTTTGTATTTTTTGGCAGTAAAGGTATGATACGTCATTTAGGTTTTGATAAAAAAGATCAGTTTGATAATTTTGTAAATGAAAATGTACCATTTCATTCTTATTATTCCTCTGCTTATTACAAAAAACCTAATGCACCAACTATGCAAGAAAAAGAGTGGATGGGCGCTGAACTTATTTTTGATCTTGATTCAGATCATTTACCAGATGCAAATAAACTAAGCTATACAGAACAGTTAGATCTTGTAAAAAAAGAATTTTATAAACTTGTTTTTGATTTTTTAATAGACGATTTTGGTTTTAAAGAAAAATATATCGAGCTTTTTTTTAGTGGTGGACGTGGATATCATTGCCATGTTAAAGATCCAACAGTTTTTGGTCTTGACAGCAGTGAAAGAAGAGAAATCGTTGATTATATAACAGGTAGAGATATCTATGAATCAATTGTTTTTCATGAACAAATAACAAATACAATACAGATCAGAGGAAGAAACATACCAACTAGTAAATCTTTAAAGATGCCAAAACCAGATGAACCAGGTTGGAAAGGACGAATAAGCCGAGGTATTATTGAAATAGTTGAAGAAATAAAAAAAAGTGCTAATCCTTTAGAAAAACTCCAAGAATATGGTGTTAAAAAAAGTGATGCTGAACATTTGCTTATAGATCTCTCTGATGAACGTATTCAAAGAATTAAAGAAGGACGTCTTGATCAGTCAAAAACGATTCGTAAGTTTTTTTTAAATAACGCTCTTAGAAAAACTGCTGTATCTATGAGTGCAGGTGAAACAGATGAACCTGTAACTTGCGATGTTAAAAGATTAATTAGGCTTCCAGGTTCTCTTCATGGTAAAACAGGTTTAAAAGTTGAAAGGATTCAACTAGATGAACTTCCAGATTTTAATCCATTACAAAAATCAGTAGTATTATCTGAAGAAAAAATCAAGTTTGAAATATTAAATGATTTTAATATTGAAATGAAAAATAAAGTTTTTAATTTAAAACAAGGCTCTCAAGAAATACCAACATATCTAGCAGTTTTTTTAATTGGTAGAGGTATTGGAAATATTATTTAACATAATAATACATTTTGGATTATTCGAGAAATAATTTTTATGATTGAAGAAATAAATTATAGAACTCTTAGAAAAATTCAACAAATGGAGAAAAATTCATCTATTTTAACTGATTTGGATAATGATTTTTATAAGAATTTAGAAAAATATATTTTAGATCTAAATAATCGTCTTGAGTCTGAGTCTGATGAACATAAGAAAAGATTATTAAATGAAGAAATTGAAAACACAAAAAAAATTATTACTAGTATCTATGAGCAGCGGGAGAAAAAGATTTTATTAACAGCAATTTCGAAGGCTCGAGGAGGAAAACCAGATCTTAAATTTATGGTAAATGTTGAACGAGATTTTTTTGATTCAATCTTAAAATTAATTGATACTTTTCGCAGTAAAATATTAGAAAACAAAAAAACAATGGTGATATGTAAAATAAATTCCGATATAGTAAATAATGAGATAAAAAAAGAAAATAAAATTATTAATAATAATGAAATAAAAATTTTAAAGAATAGGAATTTAAATCCAATAATTCGTGTTATAAAGGATATACCAAATTTTGTTGGAACGGATGAGAAAAAATATACACTTAAAAAAAATGACATTGTTTCTCTACCTGAAGATATGAAAGAAATGCTTTTAAAAAGAAAAGTTGTAGAAAAACTAGATTTGCAGAATTAAATTATATAAACCCAAAATATGGATTACTTTGTTTTTTCTTTTAGAATGTCATCAAAAGAATAAAACACTATATTTCCTTCATAATCTAACTCTCCTTCACTAAATAGTAGCCATTGTTGTGTTGTTTTGATTTTTGGTTGGACAAAAACTTTTATTTCTTTATAATCTGGATTCATTTCTTTATCTGCTAACTTATAAATTGACCAATTTACCTGAATAGGATCAATTGGAGAATAATTCTTGATATTTTCCTCAAATGCTTCTGTAAGATTTACATCGTAGATATATCCAGGAATTATCCATTCACCTTTATCTATTTCCCTCTCATCTCCTGGATGATAGAATGGTTCTTCTATAAGATTATTATTAAAAAAATTGAAAAATCCTACAAAAATCATTGACCAGTCATTTTGATCATAAGGCGCACCATTTTTTCCATCAGACAAATCAAATAAATTAGTTTTATACATCCAAAGATAATTTAACACACTTTCATATTGACCCCATGTTTCTACATATGATTTTTTTGGGAAAAAGGCTAAACCATAAGATGTGTTATCTATTCCATAGAAATTACAATTATCAGCATTTACACTACAACTGTGAGCTAATTCATGTAATAGTCTAGAACCCAAAACAACACGGTCAGATCTTTCTGTTGGAATCCAACCTAACCTAAAAAAATCGACTATTCTTTTTGGATTCAATTTATTTGAGATAGTAGGGATTAATATACAATCATAGATATTATTTTCTGCTGTATGTGAAAAACCACCAGCATGTGATATAACTAAATATCTAAATATCCCTCTTCTTTCTTCAGGGAAATAACTATTATAAAACTGTAAAACCATACCAGAGTCTTGCGATACTCTATCTACATGTGGTACAATATCCCCACCACCATGGATTGGACCATTTTCCCAACCATCATCAAAATATACTCTTATATTATGCTCAGCAAATCTCTCAATAATACCTTGCATACTCTCTTTATAAAGATAATGTGGAGGATCAAATAATCCACCTCTACCCATAGAATCAACCTCGATATACATATCCTGAATATAAGGATCAGCAAACCATTTTGCAATTTGATATTCTTCAATATTTTCAATCCCATCCATATCGGGATCTAATTTTTCATGATTATCCCAAGTAATTGGATCATATCCCCATTTCCATTCCCAAAATGTTGGTACGCCGTCACCATCAGGATCACGTTTTGAGTCATCTATCGTTGGATCTGTCCCCAAAATATTTACTTCAGTCCAATAAGGTATAAAATCATCATCAATATCAAATTGATAAATATTAAACCATATCTCAAAAGTTTCACCTAAATAATGACCATATCCATCATAATCTTTGAAATCATCATCCCCATACCATCGACCAGTACGATAATCATATGTAACAGTTAACGAATCTCTTTCAATATCATTTTTCTTTCGTCCGAATAATCCCGAATATATTCGTTCAATGATGGTAAGAGTAACTTTTGAAGTTTCATTTTCTTCATCTACATCTTTAATAATTTTATTTTCCTGAAACATCGTATCCCAATCAGTATAAAAAACTTCAGTTACATGACCATGCTGTTCAACATTTTTACTTATATATTCTAAACCATCTATATTTGTTATAAAATAAAACTCGGGTTTATCTTTCCAAGAATTCCCAGTTTTAAGTAATTTTTCAAGTAATCCCCTATGACGAATTCTTAATATTTCTAAAACTAAACCTTGGTTTTCTAAAGGACTTATACGATCATCTATCTCAAAAGAAGGTACTTCAGGTGATATTTCTTTTTTAATATTATAAAATTCAAAATACCAATATAAACTAGATGCAAGTAAAGAAATAATAACAAGTATCGTCAACCCTATGATAATTTTTTGTTTGCGTTTAATCGGCATATTTATTTACCCAAATTTTATCGATAATAATTATATAATCTAAATATAATTAAATATATCTTTTATGATAATATAAATATTTCTATCTAATATCTTTTTAAAAAAAGATTATTTATTATCAGATAAAAATACATAGTGAAAGTTATTTA
>JBFEOQ010000043.1:0-13589 GCA_041550515.1 Thermoplasmatota archaeon
AACCAAAAGAAATATTAAAAAAATTGCTCCAAATATCATAATTAATTTATTCATTTTTCCCCCGTCCGTATATTTATAAAATATTTATTTGTTATATAAAGTTATTTGAAATCCAATCCTTAATATATTATAGTTTTGAGTTTATAAAAACGATTAATGTAATTTTTAAATTTCTAAAAATAATCTCTATTAAAATTTTCTATTTTTTTAAAGAATTCATAGAATCTACATATATTTAAAAGAGCAAAGATTTAATTTTATTGCTTCTTAGAATGATAGAATTTTTAGATTTTTAAAATTGTTTATTTTACTTAGTAATTTTAGAATAATTGACCTAATATAGGATATATATTCTGTTTTTTCCTCAGAATTCTCGTTATGAATAATTTCATTATTTTCAGAATATTTATTCATTATAATATCTCCATTAAAATTATATTTTATATTACAATCTATAATTTTGTTATTATCTGATGATGAAAGATATATCCCATTAACATGGTTGTTTATAATTTCACAGTTTGAAATAATATTTTCATTATTATCTGAAGCAATTGCATCAATACCTGTATGAGTATTGTTAAAAAATTTACATCTTAGAATTTTATTATAATAAGAATATTGTAATTCTATTCCATCACAATTATCATAAAATATACAATCTGAAATAATATTATTACTACAAGGATTATTTATACTACCCAGTAAGGCAATACCTTCATCTTTACAACCATAAAAAACACTGTTATATATTTCGTTTTCGTTAGTCCAAATAGCTATACCCACTGGTGTGTTAAAGATATTACAATTATCAATTTCTGTTTTCTTTGAAGAAATTTTTATACCTTGAGAGTATAAGCCAAGGGCTCCATTTGTTATACCTATGTTCTTTATTTTTATACCTGGAGCCCCAACATATACGGCGTATTTGTTTTCTTCTGAGATGGGATTTATTATAGTGATATCCTTGCCTTCACCAATAATTTGGATAGTTTTTTTAATTTTAATTACCTCTGGATATTCTCCTTTTTTAACAAATATTAAAGAATCTTGAGCAGCATAGTCTATGGCTTCTTGAATTGAGGTAAATTGACCATCACCATTTTTATCAACAACAATTAAAGATATATTTTTAGTATTATCTATTATATCTGATTTAACAATAGTAATATATGAAAACTGTACTATTATAAAAACTGCGATTGTAATCATGGTTTTTTTTATTTTTCCCTTCATCCTACCATACCAAATTAAATATTATTGTGTTATATGTTAACTTGATACATTTTAATTAAAATAATATATAAAGTTTAAGTGTAAAAAATACAAAATGACAAAATATACAACTAACTTAGAATAACTCCATCCAAATCTTTACAGCAAGAAACAATTTTGTCACAAACACTAGAACTACACTCAAAAGTAACAACAACAAAATCATTATAAGAAATATCTATAACATGAGTGATTTCATATATCCAAGATATAAAAGATTGTGATTTATCATTTAAAGGAAATTTAATTTTACAGCATACAAGACTTGGCAAGGAAATATATATAACATTAAACAAACTATTAATACTTAAATCAGTTTTAACAGATATAAAAACCATTTTTTTATCTTTTAAAATATCCATTTCTTTAAAGTATTTGATTCTATAATCCAAAATATCCGGTGAAATAAGATCACATTTATTAAAAACTAAAACAACTGATGACTCAACACCGATATTAACAAGTTCACCTAGACTAATATTTAATTTCTCAACAACAATATCCAAATCTTCACTAATATCAATTACTAATAATACAACATCAGCAACTGCAATTTCTTCCAAAGTAGAATGAAAAGCATCAACAACCCAGATTGGTAGTTTACGAATAAAGCCAACTGTATCTGTTAATAAAATAGGTATATTAAAATCACTAATCTTTTTAGTAGTTGTGGATAGAGTAGAAAAAAGTTTACCTTCAACCTTTACATTTCCCGCAGTTAACAAATTCAAAAGACTACTCTTACCAGCATTAGTATATCCTGCAAGAGATACTAGATAAAAACCACCTTTATGACGATGAACACGATGTAATTTTCGCTGGTTACAAATTCTCTTCAATTCCTCTTTAATTTTTTTTACCTGTTTTTTTATCATCTCATAATAATCATCAACCTGATATTCACCACCTGCCATAAAACCAGGGTGTTCACCAGATCTAGCTCGATGAATTAGCTCACGAACAAAAGGACGCTCATATTCAAGTTGAGCCAACGATACTTGAAGTCTAGCTTCCTTTTTTTCAGCATGTTTCTCAAAAATTGAAAGGATGAGTCTAATACGATCAAAAACTTCAACATTCCATTGTTTCTCCAGTAAAAACCATTGAGAAGGTCTAAGTTCACCATTAACAACTACTAGTTCAATTAAATCTGGATAATTTTTAATGTAATTTTTGATTTCTTCTAACTTCCCTTTCCCAATAAAAGTTTTAACATCAGGTTTACTACGAATCTGTATAAAAGTATTTACAACATTATAATCTAAAGTTTCTGCTAAACTAATAATCTCTGAGGTGTAAGATTCCAAAGAAATAACAATTGCATTCTTCATATAATTTCAACAACAAAAGAAAGTTATATAAAAAAACCTTACTTAAAAATAAGCTATGATTGTTTAAGCACCAGGTATAATTAAAAACCAAAAAATGATAATAAAAAAAGCTATACTTGCAACAAATAAAACGTCAAGTTTATTTTGAACATCTTCCGATATATTCACAAGCATCCCTTCAAACAAACAAACCATCCTTATGTATATTAAAATTTTTCGTAGGTAATTATACAATTGAATATGTATATCATAAAAAAATTAAATTTTAATATTTTATAAACTCGGTAAATAGATTTTAACTATAAAATTCAATAAAATTTCAAGTTTATTACTGAGGATGGCTTATTTAAATTTAAACCACATCAGAGTTGAAAAGAAACGTTGAATGGATGTAATAACACCTATCACCCCAAAATAAACAAGAATCCATGTTAAAAGATTATAATCAAACAACAAATCAAAATTATAAATAATTAAAATATGCTGTAAAATAGGAGTTACTATTAAAAGAAAAAGTCTATCAGCTCGACCTAAAAGACCTGAGTAATTACGTTTAGCACCAACAGCTTGAGACTGAGTACCCATATAACTTGTAAGAAGCATTCCAGTAACTGCAACTAAGCCAATGAAATATTGATCTCTACACCAAGGGCTAAGAGCAAGACCTCCAAGTATTAAAACATCTGAAAAGCGATCAAAAGCATGATCAATGAAATCACCTTTATCAGAGGTTTTACTTGTAAGTTTTGCAACTTTACCATCAATTGCATCAAAAAATCCGTTAAGGAAAACAAATAAAGCTGCAAAAAAAAGGTAAAAATTATTATTTTCAAGAGAAGGAGTTGAGAAATAAAAAAACACACCTGCAAAAAAAGCGAAAATCAAAGAAATTAAGCTTAAAAGATTTGGATTAAAATGTATAAAAAACTTCGCAAATTTATTCAATAAAGGATCGATATTATCTCTTTGGTTATCAAGAACCATAAACAGTCAACTCGATTTTTATAAACCCTTTAAAATCTCATCGGACCAATCAATTTTTCCTATTTTATATTTTTTTATATTCTTAAATTTATTATTAATAATTTCTAAGATGGATTCTACTATATCATTAATAGATTGTTTTGTTCCATTAATTTCAAAACATTTATTTTCAGTATGGATATCTACTGCTTCAGTTAGTATCACATCTAGAATTTCTGCTTCAATATTTTCACGGATTTTTTCTTCGCCCCAATTTCGATTTTTAAGTATTTTTTTTAGTTTTGAAGGATGTAGTCTAAGAATTATTATTTTATCAATACAAGTCAAAAGATGAGCAATATGTCCTTCTACAAAAACAATATCTTGAGTATTGAACTTATTTTTAATATAATTATCTAATTTTTTAATATCAACGATATTTGAAGCTCTTTTTTTGTCAAATCCAATGATAAAATTGTTATCAAATGTAACTTGTTTTAGATCAACCACTATAAAACCTTTCTTTTCTAAAATAGATACCACTGTTGTTTTACCAGTACCAGGTGTTCCTGTAATTGCAATAATCATGAAATCTATACCAACTTATGGTAATCGTACCCTCTAAAACCTTCTTTAAAACAATAATGAAGCTCTTGATAATCTTTCCTAAACTCTTTAATTTCTTCTTTAATCTTACTTGATTTCTCATTGTCAATTAAAATACGCTTATAAAACTCAGCTACTTCGTCCATTTCTTTCTCTTTCATTCCAATACGGGTAAGTTCTGGAGTGCCAAGGCGTAAACCAGATGGATTTAAAGGATCCTCATCACCAGGGATAGTATTCATA
The DNA here is from genome assembly GCA_041550515.1 of Thermoplasmatota archaeon. Taxonomy (GTDB): domain Archaea; phylum Thermoplasmatota; class E2; order DHVEG-1; family DHVEG-1; genus PFL35. Next base: position 4,419 of record JBFEOQ010000043.1, read on the forward strand.
TTTGTAACTATACCAGCTTCAACTAATTTCTTTGATGCTTCTTTTCCTTTACCTGGACCAATTGCAAGAAGAATCTGATGAGATTTGGTAAAACCTAATTTTTCACCAAATACTTTAAAACCTCGTTCAAATAGACTTTGTGCAAAAGCTTGAGCATTAGCAATTGTTTGTTTTGCATACGCTTCTCCAAATTCTAAATGTTCTGCATAAGCAATTGCTTTTGCCGCAACATGATGCAAGTGATATGAAGAAGTAACACCTGGGAAAATTCCAAAATTAATCTTACGTAAAAAAGACTTGCTCTTTTCAGTTGATTTATTATGATCAGAAAGTATCATACCACCTTGAGGCCCAGGTAATGTCTTATGAGTTGAACCATTCATTACATCAGCACCCTCACGAAGTGGATCCTGGAATTGTTTTCCACCAATTAAACCAAGCACATGTGCTGCATCATAAACTAAATAAGCACCAACATCATGAGCAGCCTCTGCTAGATCTTTAATTGGGCTAGGAAATAAAAAAACAGATCGTCCATTGAGACAAAGCTTTGGTTTAATCTTTTTTATAAGTTTTACTGCCCCGTCAATATCAATATTCATCTCTTTATCATTAAAAGGATAAGATACTAGATTTATTCCACGAACACCGGCACCACCCCATTTACCAAAACTAATATGTGCACCATTTGCTAGATCAAGTACGCAAGCAGTCTCACCAGGTTTTATTAATGCTTTCAAAACCCCAATATTTGCAGTAGTTCCAGAAGTAGGTCTAACATCGGCATATTTACAATTGAATAGTTGTTTTGCTAGTTCAATTGCTTTTTCTTCAACTCGATCAAAAATTTCACAGCCTTCATAATAGCGTTTCCCTGGAGTGCCCTCAGCATATCTACCATGAAAATCAGTGATAAGCATTTCACGACAAAGAGGTGATAAAACATTTTCACTTGCAATCATAGGAAGTGAATTAGCAAAAAATTCGTTATTTAAACGTGCTTGTTTACGTATATAATCAATTTCAGCATACCAGTTCATAGATAAAACCCCTAAAAAAACCGTAACAATAATTCTAATAAAAAGATAATGGAAAAAATAAAATTATATCTCAATTAGATCTGATGGAGTTTTTGATAATTTTTCACACCCTTTTTTTGTAACAAGAATGTCATCTTCAATTCTTACTCCACCAAAGTTTGGTATATAAACACCGGGTTCAATAGTTAAAATCATATTCTCTCGGAGTTTAATATTTGAATTAGGATTTAAACCAAAACTACCATCATGAACACTCAAACCAATTGAGTGTCCAGTTGAATGAATAAAACAACCATTAAATTCACTTTGATTTATAAATTTATTAACAGCATCATGTACTTGTTTACCTGTTACCCCTGGTTTTATAATTTGAAAAGCCTTTTTTTGAGCATTTAAAACAGTTTCATACATTTTTTTCTGCTTATTATTTGCATTTCCAAAAACAAATGTGCGAGTTATATCCGAATTGTAACGTTTATAGCAAGCGCCAAAATCACAAAGAATAAAATCACCTTTAATTAATTTAGTGTCACCATTAGTATAATGTGGTTCAGCAGAATTTTTACCAAATGATGAAATAGTTTCAAAAGCAGGTTTATCTGCACCTAGTTTTTTTATTAAATAGTTTATTTCTGCAGCAAGTTCGTATTCATACATACTTGCATTTATTAATTCAGGTATATTATTCATTACCTTATCTGAAATTTTAACAGCTTTTTTTATTAAATTAATTTCTATTTCATCTTTAATTATTCTAGTTTTTGATAAAGCATCCGTTATATCAATAAAATTATGTTTCGATAAAACAATTGATAATAATTGATAATCGCGATATGTTAAACCATTAAAATTTAATCCAATTTTTTCATAACCCTGAACTATATTTTTTAAATAAGTATTAAACTCTTTATTGTTTTCATAAATTTTAATATTCTTATTTGCTTTTTTAGCTGTTTCAGATTCTAGTCGACTAACAATAAGTTCTAAATTTCCATCCGGATATAAAACAGCGGCACATCCTTCAAATAAACCTTTTTCAAGACCTGTTACATAAAAAAAATTTGAATCTATATAATTTTCAACATTATTTTTAATAATTATTACATCAAGTTTTTCTTTTAAATTTTTAAAAATTTTTTTTATTCTTTTTTTCAAAATATATACCCTCTCAAGATAATTAAAACATTTTTAAAATATTGAAAATAAAAGGAATAATTTTATATTTATTTGGATTTAAAAGGTTTATTTATACTCTTTTATAAGTGTTTGTAGTTCTGATAGATCACTTTTAATAGTTTGGACTTGTTTCATTTTTTCTGTTTCAAAACTTCTTAAGATTTCTGGTAAAGCCTTAGTAAGTGTATAAATATGAACTGGTCTACCTTTACCTTTCTTTTTAAGATCACGTTTTTTTGCCCAGCCACGTCGTCTCATTTCCTGCATTGCAACGCTTACTTCTGGTTGTCTTAAATCTGCTCCTTGTTCGACATCCGCAGATCTACATTCAGGTACTTGAGAGATATACATCAATGTTTTAGCAAGATTCCTTGGCATCCCTAGTTCAGCAAATAATGAAACTGCTTTATCGTCTTTTTCATCCAATACAAATGAATTTTTTCGCTTCATATTCTCCTCGCCTGTTGTAAATCATTCGACAGTATTTATATTTTTCCTATTTTTTCAACAACAGGAGAAAAATTTTTTTTATTTAAATTTCTAATTTTAATTTTACTTTCAAAAAGCATCTTCTTTGCAAGGTCATCAGGGTAGTCGCCAGAGTATATTATTTCTTCAACACCTGCGTTTATAAGCATTTTAACACAAACAACACAAGGTGTGTTTGTACAATATAATGTTGAACCTTTTATTGAAACACCGAAAACTGCAGCTTGAATAATCACATTTTGTTCGGCATGGAGTCCTCGGCAAAGTTCATGTCTTGCACCTGAGGGAATATTCATATCTTTTCTTATACATCCAAGATCTTTACAATGTTTCATACCTTTTGGTGCTCCATTGTAACCTGTACTTAGAATATGCTTATCTTTTACAAGAATTGCACCTACTTTCCTTCGTAAACATGTACTTCTTTTAGAAACAACATGGGCCATTTCCATGAAATATTCATCATAAGAAGGTCTTTCCCCCATAATCATCAAAAACCTAATGCTAAATCATGGTTAATAAAATTTTGATATTTTTGATGAAAAATATTTTGAAATAAGAATGATAGTTACATAAGATTTCAAGAAGTATATAGATAAAATGAGAATATTTTATAAAGAAGATCCGTTTGAAAAAATTGAGGATTAATTGAAAAATTAAATGAAAACGTCAAAAATGTTAAAAATCTAGTCAAACTTTGGATAATAAAAGATAAGTTAAAAAAAGAATTGATTTTGGAAACCCTAATTTAGAATTAATCATTTGACTATAAAATAAAATTAATTATTAATTATTGTTTACAATTGATTTATACGTTTTTCAGCATCTTTTATCTGTAATTTTTTAAAAGCATTAATAAGATTTGTTAATCCTATTGTTTTTGCAGCATACCTATCAGCTCGATATTCATCTCTGAAACGTCTGAACGTTAGTGAAGTAATTGCGAGAAAAGAAGATATAAATTTACTAGGGCTATGCTTCAGATGATATACTTCATGGGCAACAACAGATTTTATTTCATCTTTCTCAAGTCTTTCAACTAATCCAACTGAAAGATAAACCTTATTTTTGTATGCAAATGCCTTTATCCTCTGTGAATTTAATATTCTAATATCTACATTCCAGTGTTTTCCAATATCAGAAAGAAATGTAGGTAACCTAAAAATATTTTTATCAAGTTTCAAATTAAGATAGGCTTTTACAAACCCTAATAATATTGTTCCAATGAGAATTATACCTAGATATATCCATAACCAATAAAACATATGACAATTCATAGATAATAGATTAAGTGAAATTATAACCGTCATAAAAAATTGACTAGCTAATAGTGATTCATAATTTCTTTTAAAAATAAATATAAGACCAAAAATAATAACTAAGGCTATCAAACCTATTAAGGGATATAATAATCCCGCATTCTGTATACAATAAAAAAAACATTCAATAGTATTCATTTTTGTTCACTTTATTCGATTTTTCTTGATTGTATCAATTGTCGATGTTCCAAATGTGTCTACTAAACAATCAATAATTTTTTCACAAATTTTATTTCCTACTTTTTCCCTGTTACCAACAGGGGTATAAATATATCTTAATCTTGATTCAGTTTCATCAATTACACGATTGACAAAACCAGATTTAATTAATCTATCCAATGTCCCAGCAACACATGCTAAGGATAAATCATTACATTCTTGTTGAATTTCAGGAGATGTCATTTTTTTATTTTTCCAGAGTAATTCAAGAACTCGTGCTTCGTTTGGACTAAAGAATTTTATTAATCCTTCTTTTTCAAGATTTATACGTTCTACTTTTACCATTGATTTACATATAGTGTAAACCAAGTATATAAAATTTATTGTCCATTTAATAACAATTAGGTTTACATTTACCGTAAAGTATTTAAACCAGACAGCACATATAGTTTACAACTATTGTAAACAAAGGGAGCTTGATCTGAAAAATTAAGGTTTTATAGTACCTCTTCCCTCTTTCTTTTTAGGATCACCCTCCCAATTCCTCCACCACAAATATATATTTATTATCAATTTTAAGTTTAATAATTTAAAGAATTTATCATCGACTATTATTCTAATCTTAAATTGCTTTTATTAACTATTTTTTTATAAAATTATACTTTTTAATTAATTTCCCAAAAATAGAATTATAAATTGATAACGAGATTTAAAAGAGGTTTACATTTACCGTAAAGTATTTAAACTTCCAAAACAATTCTATTTACAATAGGTGTAAACAATGTTCCTAAGGATATTAAGAAAATCTTTATCAAAAAGAAAATCACGAATTGCAATAGCAATTATCTCGGTAATAATTGGGGCTGCTATAACTACAGCATTATTAAGCGTTTCTTTTGATATAACAGAAAAAGTTGGTCATGAATTCAGAAAGTATGGTGCTAATCTAATAATTTCACCAAAGTCAGATACAATTGAAGTTGGTTTTCCAGGTGTAGATTTTGGTTCAGTAACAGAACAAAGATATATTAATGAAAGTGACTTATGGAAAATTAAAACAATTTATTGGAGAAACAATGTTCTCGGATATGCGCCTTTATTATACCAAGTTGTTCGAATTGGAGAAGGTGAGAATGAACAAAATGTAGTACTTGTTGGTACATATTTTAATAAAGACATTGAAATTATTGAGCCATATTCATTTGAGGACCCATCTGTTTTTAAAACAGGGATTCAAACCATTAGTACGTGGTGGAATGTTGAAGGTGATTGGATTGAGAATCAAAATGATTCAATTAGCAGTATGGTTGGAGCTGAAGTTGCTAAAAAATTGGGTTTAGAAGTCGGAGATACTTATCCTATTAAATATTATAAAACCCCAGAGGATTTATCAAATGAATCAACTTATAATCTTATTGTTAAGGGTATTATTTCAACAGATGGAAATGAGGATAATCAGATCTTTGTAAATTTACAATTAGCTCAAAATATTTCAGCTCGACAGAATAAAGTGCATACCATCCAGGTATCTGCATTATGTAATGCCTGTCCGGTTGATAGTTTTGCTCAGGAGATAGAAGAAAAAATTCCTTATGTTGAAGGAAAGACCGTTAAACAACTTGTTAGTGCTGAAATGAATATTCTCGGTAGGATTGAAAATATGATGTTTCTTGTTACAATTATTGCACTATTTGCTTCTGCTCTTGGTGTAATGACTACAATGACAACTAGTGTTATCGAACGTAAAAAAGAAATCGGTCTGATGAAAAGTGTAGGAGCGGAAAATAAAAAAATTGTTGCATTGTTTTTTTCTGAAGCGTCAATAATTGGTGTGATGGGAGGTTTATCTGGTTTTATTATTGGGGTAATAATTTCTCAATTTATTGGAATGAGTGTTTTTAATACTTCAATCAGTCCTAGATATGAGATTATCCCTATTGTTCTATTAATATCAGTTGTTGTAGCACTTATTGCAAGTTTAATTCCTATAAGAAAGGCAGTAAAAATTGAACCAGCAATTGTCTTAAGAGGTGAATAAAAAAATGCCAAAGAATATAATCGAAGTAAAAAATATTTCAAAAATATATGATAATAATACAAAAGCTTTAGATAATCTTAGTTTATCAATTGTTGAAGGTGAATGGACAACCATTATGGGCCCCTCAGGTTCTGGGAAAACAACTCTATTGAATATTATTGGTTGTTTAGACTCTGCAACAAAGGGATCTGTACATATTAATGAGACAGAGATTACACAGTTAAAACAGAACGAACTAACAAGGTTTCGAAGAGAAAATATTGGTTTGATTTTTCAGCAATATCATCTTGTTCCATATCTAACTGCTTTGGAAAATGTAATGATGGCTCAGTTTTATCATAGTATTGTTAACGAGAATGACGCAGTTGAAGCTCTAAAGAGAGTTGGACTTAGTCATAGATTAAATCATATACCTGCTCATCTTTCTGGTGGAGAACAACAACGGGTGTGTATCGCACGAGCTTTAATTAATGAACCAAATATACTATTGGCAGATGAGCCTACCGGAAATCTTGATCAGAAAAATGGTGAACTTGTTTTAAAACTTATTAAAGAGTTGCAACTTGAGGGACATACAATTATTTTAATTACTCATAATCCACAAATAGGTAAAATTGGAAATCGGGTTGTGAAGTTGATTGATGGAAAAATAAGTTCTTAATAAAATATATATGAGGTAAAAGATATGAGTAAAAGAAAAAAGCTAAGAAGAATTGAATTAGAAAAAGTTGAAAGAAGAAAAAATATAATTGAGCAAAAAAGGAATAAAACAAAAAAAATAATGGCAATTTCCGTAGTTTTTATAATTGTAATTGGTCTTGGTATATACTTTATGATGTATTCAGATGGAAACATTGATATCAAAGATGTAGAGTCTGATCCGGAATCTATTATACAGACTGCAACTCAGATAAAGATCCCAACTAGTGGTATTAATGGAGATGCAAGTTTCTATTCTTATGATTCTAACGGAGTAAAAATCAAATATTTTACCGTTATAGGTACAGATGGAAATGTTCATGTTGCATTTGATGCATGTGATGTCTGCTATGGTGCAAAAAAAGGATATAGACAAATTGATGAGGTTATGCATTGTATAAATTGTGGTAGAGAATTCGCAATTAACAGTATTGGAACTCAAAACACTGCTGGAGGTTGTTGGCCGAGCTATATTTCAAAAACATTTGAAGAAGATCTCGTTGTAATAAATATTGATGACTTAGAAGAAAAGCGATATATGTTTGCATAATAAATTAATATCTAAATATTTTATTCAATATCCTTACAAAAAAAATAATTATATTATGTAAAGGTAAAAATTATATGAAAAATAAAATTTAATATTATATGTTCAAACTAATGATAAACCTGAAAGTCAATATTCTCCACTTGTTCTTGCTAAGACTGTAAAATGATGGATATAGATGCAAAGGTTTATTATCTTGGACGAGGACTAAAAATATTACGACCTGGAATGGCTGAGAAAATAAAACTAGGAAACTTTCCAAATTTAACAGAAATGATAAAAAAAACATTAGAAATGGGAATAGATATTTATGTATGTAAAGCATCAAAACAGATGCTTGGATGGTAAAAAATAGAACTATTAAATTAAGTAAAAATAGTTGCTGCTGGAACCCTTAATGATCTTGCACTTGATGCTGAAGCAAATATGTGGTTTTAGGAGAGAAATTTGAATGCAAACTGAAACTATCTCGAAGATAATGTTAAGAGATCATGATAATATTGTAAAACTACTCAATGATTTTAAAAATTGTTTAAATCTTGATAAAGAAACATTGAAAAAAGTGTTTGATATATTTAAATGGGAGCTTGAAAAACACATTTTCACAGAAGAAAAAGTAATTTTTATTTCATATGATCCTGAAGATAAAACTGAAGGATATACAATGATTCCTCAGCTTATGCTTGACCATAAAAGAATTTATGATAGTTTAAAAGGAATTCAAAATAGTATTAATATGGATAAAACCTGTAATTTTCAAGACTTTAAAGAGTTGTTAATAAAACATAAACAATATGAGGAGAATTTTTTGTATCCAAAATTAGATCAAGAGTTGAATGAGAAAACGAAAGAAATGATTATTTATAGAATTAAAGAAATAAAATTAGATGATAAAGGTTTAAAAAAAATTAAATTAAAATGCTCCGAATGCGGTAAAAAATTAGGAATAATGGAAGGATATCATTATCCAAAACTTGAAAAAAGATGGTTTTTTTGCAGAAAATGTTATGATGAAATCGAAAACGAAAAACAAGATAAAAAGAAATATAAAACTATAGTTAGATGAAAATATACTACCGTTAATTATCTTAATAATCCATAAAAAGATTATCATAAATTTAATATAAATACAATGAGGTGAACAAAATTGGTGAAGAAAAAAGAAAAAAATATAAATATTAAAAAAGAAGCTGGAAAAAAAACTACTGAAAAAGTTAGATCACCCCAATTATGGAGACCATTAGATATTTGGGAGGATGTTAATCGTTTATTTTCTGAGGATCCTTGGTACTCTCCATGGTGGGGAAGTTGGGGATATCGACTACCTAAATTTGGAAGGATTTCTGATGATGATATTAAATTTATTCCTTTAGATGTAATCGATGATAATAAAGAATATAAAATTATTGCTGAAATGCCTGGAGTCCCTAAAAAAAACATAGAAGTAAAAATCACAAATGATACTTTAAGTATATGTGGTAATACAGACACTGATGTAAAAAAAGAAGAGGAAGGATATATAAGACGTGAGAGAACATATTCAACATTATGCCGTAATTTACGTTTTCCTGAAGATGTAAATCCAGATAATGCATTTGCAACACTTAATGATGGGATACTTGAAATTAAAGTACCAAAAATTAAAAAAATAAAAAAAGGAAGGTCTATAACAATAAAATAAATATTCTATTGTTATTTATTTTA
>JBFEOQ010000044.1:0-12943 GCA_041550515.1 Thermoplasmatota archaeon
ATTTTATTTTTTCTTATATCTGTTTTTTTGATCTATTAAATTAACAATTGTTAATAATATGTGGTTAAATATTTAAAATTTTGGGAAAAACCATCAATCTAAAGCTTTTTCTCCTGTTGAACAAAATGGACTTGTCGGGATTTGAACCCGAGGCCTCCTCCATGCCAAGGAGGCGATCTTCCGAGCTGATCTACAAGCCCAATATTTCGCCACTAATCAAAGTATAGCAAATAAAACTTACGGCAAAAAAACAAGAGTTAATAACATATTTTTTTATTTTATATATTGCTTTATGAAAAAAAAAGAGCTGGAAATATTCCTTCAAAGTATACCAGATTTTGTAAAACCAAAACCTGATTTAGAACAATACATAACCTCTGCAGGTATTGTAGCTGATATTATTTTTATTGGATTTCAAATGGGAGATATCGAAAATAAAAATGTTTTAGATTTGGGTTGTGGTACAGGAATATTTTCAGTAGGTGCATATATTGCAGGTGCAAAGAAAGTAACAGGTATTGATTTAGACGAGGAGGCAATAAAAACTGCTAAAAAGTTTGCAGATGAAAATAAACTTAATATTGATTTTATCGTTAAAGATATAAAAGATGCAGATATCATATGTGATACTGTTTTTATGAATCCTCCCTTCGGAGCTCAAAAAAGTAATCTTAATGCTGATAGAAAATTTATTGAAAAGGCATTTAAAAGCGGAAAAGTAATTTATTCACTTCATTTAACTAAAACCATTCCTTTTATTGAAAAAATAATTTCAGCCTTAAAAGGAACTATTGATTTTACAAAAGATTATAAATTTCCAATTAAACATAGTCAATCTTTTCATGCTAAAAAAATTGTTTTTTTTGAAGTAAGCCTAATTAGAATTCTAACAAAAGTTAATTAAAGGGGTTTTTTTATCTGGGTGACACCTATTAATCGAAAAGAATATAATATATAATTATATCAGGCATAGTCCTGAGAACTATAAAATTAATGGAAAAGTGATGTAAATGGTTCGAACAAAAACCAAGAAATTCAGAGGATCTATGACACATGGTAAAGGTAAAAAAGGTGGTAGAGGAGCAGGATTACGTGGAGGAAAAGGTAACGCAGGTTTAGGTAAACATAGATTTATGTATATGACTAAGTACATGCCTGGTCATTTTGGTGTACATGGTTTTAAAAGACCTCAGAGTGTTATTAAAAAAGATAGAATTATTAATGTTGGAGAAATTGAAGATAAATTTCCTGATAAGAAAACAATTAATCTTACAGAAGAAGGATATGATAAACTTCTTGGTGCAGGTAAAATAAAAAGTAAGCTTAAAATTACTGTTAATAGTGCATCTGAAAAAGCTATAAATAAAATCAAGGAACAAGGTGGAGTTTTAGTATTACCATCAAAAGATATTTCTGAAGAGGAAAACATTAAGTCAAAAGTTAACGAAAAAATAGAAGATAAATAATATATGTTTTAATATTTGGGATTGAAAAATGGCAGAGGAAAAAAAAAGCCGACTGTTTGCACTTAAACCTCTTATTGAGCGTTGGCCTGCGGTTTCTAAACCTGAAGGTCATGTTACTTTTAGAACTAAAATACTTTGGACTTTGTTATGTCTTATTCTTTATTATATTCTTACAAATGTCACTATTTTTGGTCTTCAATCAACTGTTATTGATTTGTTTTCACAATATCGTTTCATAATGGCTGGTGCCTCAGGTAGTATTATGCATCTTGGTATTGGACCTATTGTTACAGCATCTATTATTTTACAATTATTTGTTGGTGCAAAAATAATTAACCTTGATTTAACTAAACAAGATGATAAAGCAATTTACCAGGGTACTCAAAAGATTCTTGTTATTGTAATGATATTTGTTGAGGCGGTTCCTCAAATCTTTGGTTATCTTAAACCAAGTGAAGCTTTTGTTGGGATGGTTGGAACTGATTTAGCTAATGTAATTATTATTATTCAACTTGTTATTGGTGCGTTATTAGTTTTTTTCATGGATGAACTTATATCTAAATGGGGTATTGGTTCAGGTATATCTTTATTTATTGCAGCTGGTGTTTCTCAAGCGATATTTACTGGTTTATTTAACTGGTTACCTGGTTATAGTCCTGTTGATCCGATTTCTTTGGGTAATCCTCCTGCAGGTGTTTTCCCGGGTACCTTTTATATTGCAAGTAATGCTGGTCTTGATGGTTTAGTTAGTCAATATTATCAAACTTTGTTTATTGGTAATGCCGCATTTCAGAATTCTATTATTGCGTTACTTGGTACGATTTTTATATTCTTTATAGTTGTATATGCTGAATCTAGTCGTATAGAATTACCATTGGCGCATAGTCGCGTTCGTGGAGCGAGAGGTCGTTACCCAATACGTTTGATTTATGCTTCTAATATACCTGTTATTCTTATGGCGGCTCTGCTTGCAAATATTAACATGTTTGCTCTGTTGCTTTGGCAATCTAATTTACCGCTTTTAGGTAATCAATGGTGGATAGGGTCATTTCCAACAGATGCAACGGGTCAGCTTTTAAATACCCAGGTACAGGGTGGTGGTGCATGGTATCTATCCAACCCAGGTGGTATTAATGGATGGCTAATGCCGATACTTGCAGGTGGTGATGGTGTACATAGTGCCCTGCAGTATTCCTTAAAAGTAATTATTTATATGGTAGTATTAGTTGGAGGAGCTATATTATTTGCTAAATTCTGGATTGAGACAACTAATATGGGGCCATCTGCCGTTGCCAAACAAATACAAAGTAGTGGTATGCAAATCCCTGGATTTAGGAGAGATCCTAGGGTTCTAAAAATGGTTTTAGAACGATATATACCAGTAGTAACAGTTATAGGTGGTGCAGTAGTTGGCTTACTTGCTGGTTTTGCAGATATGGTAGGAACTGTTGGTAACGCTAGTGGTACTGGTTTACTACTGACTGTCGGTATAATTATTCATTTGTATGAAGATATTGCAAAAGAACAAGCAATGGAAATGCATCCTGTACTCCGTGGTTTCTTTGGAAACGAATAAAAAAAAAAGAATGGTGAGGCTTTGGGAATAATAGTTGTAACAGGTATACCTGGTGTTGGTAAAACAACAGTGATGAAAAAAGCAGCTCATGGAATGAATATTAATTTTGTAACATTTGGAACAGTGATGATAGAAATTGCACAGGAGATGAAACTAGTTAAAGACCGAGATGAGATGAGAAAACTTACACTTGAACAACAGAAAAATCTACAGATAAAAACAGCAGAAAGAATTGCGAAAATGAAAAATGTAATACTTGATACGCATTGTACTATAAAAACACCAAAAGGTTATATGCCTGGATTACCCGAATGGGTTATTAAAAAAATTAATCCAACAACAATTGTTCTAGTAGAAGCAAACCCAGAGGAAATATATAACCGTCGTGCAAACGATAAAACAAGAAACAGAGATCCTGATACTAAAGAACAAATAAATGAACATCAAATGATGAATCGCGCTGCAGCAATGGCATATGCAGCACTTACAGGTTCAACTGTAAAAATTGTCTTTAACCATGACAATGCAATAAATGAAGCTGTAAATCAAGCAGCACCAGTATTAAAAAAAATGGAGTAGATAAATATGGATAATAAAGCACAAGGCAGCACCATGATGTACATGATGCTTGTAATGGTTATAACATTTGCATTAATTTTTACTGGAATTGGTAATATTCTAGGCTATTATTTTGGTCTTATACTACAACCTATAATTGGTTTTGAAGGTGATTTCCCAGTTTTAACGATATTTTTAGCTGGTTTAATAGTAGTTTTTCTATCTGGATCATTAACTAACTTTTTTACAGATTGGAAAAAAATGGGAGAAATGCAAGAAACACAAAAAGCGTTCCAAAAAGAAATGCAAAAAGCAAGAAAAGAAGGAAATACAAATAGAGTAAACAAACTAATGAAAATGCAGCCTGAGATGATGAAAAAACAACAAGAAGCATCTAGTGGCTCAATGAAATCAATGCTATTTCTAATAATTTTTATCTTTCCTATCTTTATATGGCTAAGAACATTTCTTGCAGATCTAAACTATTATTTTTTTACAGTACCCTGGGCTAATAATGTTAGTTTATTTGATAAACCATTTTTAATGCAAGCATGGTTGTGGCTTTATCTAATATTTTCAATGGTCATTGGCTCAGTAATTAGAAATGGTTTGAAATATATAAGTTGGTCTAATAGATGGAAGAATATTAAATCAAAGATTAGACCTTCATCTAATAATATCTGATTATGACTGTAATAACAATAAGTGGAACACCAGGTAGTGGTAAAACTACAGTTGCAGAACTTTTACATAAAAAACTAGGTATTTCCTATATTTATTCTGGTATTATTTTTCGTGAAACTGCAAATAAATATAATATGAATTTAGAAGATTTTGGAAAGTTTTGTGAAAAAAATAGTGATATTGATAAAGAACTTGATAAAAAACAGATATCTATACTTAAAAAAGGTAATGTTATCCTAGAGGGACGTCTTGCTGGTTGGCTTGCATATCAGAATAATATTTCTTCATTTAAAATTTTTATAGATGCAGATTTAAACACTAGAGTAAACCGTATAATAAATCGAGAAAATGGTGATATTAAAAAAAGAAAAAAAGAAATTCTTGAACGTGAAAGAAGTGAATTTGCTCGATATAAAAAATATTATAATATTAGTCTTGATGATACAAGTATCTATGATTTAGTTGTAAACTCAACAGATAAAACACCTGATGAGATAGTAAATATTATTTTAGAAAAACTTCAATAATTTTTATTAACCTATTTTTGTTCATATGACAAGTAAAACAATGAATAAAAATAAAAAAGATTTAACTAATATTAATTCGAACAAGAGATTGGTAAAAAAAAAAGTTAAAACTAATCCAAATTTTGGTAAAGAAACTAAACAAAGACCTGTTGAAGAGCTTCTGGAAAATGGTATAATAATAATTGATAAACCTAATGGTCCAACTAGTCATCAGGTAGATTCCTGGATTAAAAAAATTCTTGGAATTGATAAAGTTGGTCATAGTGGTACTCTTGATCCCAATGCAACTGGTATTCTGCCTATTGCAATTGGTGATGCAACAAAGACTTTACCTTTTTTACTTCTTGCTGGTAAAGAATATGTAGGAATTATGGTTCTACATAAGGATGTTAATAAAAAAAAGTTAAGAGCTGTTTGTGAAAGTTTTGTTGGTGAGGTTGTTCAATTACCACCTATGAGAAGTGCTGTTAAAAGAGTTCGTCGTAAAAGAAAAATCTATTATTTTGATATTATTCAGATAAAAAATCGAGAAGTTTTATTTCGCATAGGTTGTGAATCTGGTACTTATGTTAGAACTATTTGTGTCGATATCGGTAAAAAACTAGGTGTTGGTGCACATCTTGCAGAATTAAGAAGAACAAAGGTGGGTCATATAAAGGAAAGCGATTGTGTTTTTCTTCATGATTTAAAAGATAGTTTTGTTTTCTATAAGGAAGATAAAGACGAAAGTGGTATTCGTAGTATTTTACATCCTGTTGAATATATTCTTTTACATCTTCCAAAAATTGTTGTACGTGATTCTGCTGTTGATGCTTTGTGTCATGGTGCAAGTCTTGCGTTACCTGGTGTTGTAGAGGTAGATACAGGTATTAGAAAAAATGATTTTGTACTTATTTTAACATTAAAAGATGAGGCTGTTGCTGTTGGTAAATCTTTGATGACAACTGAGGAGATTATTCAGAAGGAGAAAGGTTTTTGTATAAATCTGGAAAGGGTTATTATGAAAAAAAATACTTATCCGTCTATCTGGAAAAAAACTTAATAGAAGTTTTTTGTTTTCCTCAGTTATTATTTTATTATGCCGAGGTGGCTCAGCCTGGTACGGCGCGAGCCTGGAAAGCTCGTGAGGGTTTCCCTCGCAGGAGTTCAAATCTCCTCCTCGGCGTAAATTTACAAATTGTATTAAATAAAAATAATTTTAACGGTTACGAATTCAAATCTGCTTTCCATATTGTTAAATAAAAAAGAAGAGTTTAGAGTTATGTTAACCTTTATTATCGACCAAGTATTCGCTATAAAAGAGGGAATACATCAGTCGAATTTTTAACAAATTATATAAAAAATTTACATACGGTCTATTAACAATCTTATTTTTTGGAGTTGTACATGTTACTTGAACTGTACAATAATCTGTAATATCATCAGAATTAACAACCTGTATTAAACCAGTAAAATGA
Source organism: Thermoplasmatota archaeon (assembly GCA_041550515.1). Lineage (GTDB taxonomy): Archaea > Thermoplasmatota > E2 > DHVEG-1 > DHVEG-1 > PFL35. Next base: position 6,269 of record JBFEOQ010000044.1, read on the forward strand.
TCATTAGGCTCACTTGGTGCATAACATGAAATAGTAACAGTAATTGAAGTTCCAGAAGCTAGATCGGTACCACTTGAAGGATTAAATGTCCAATCAGTTCCCCATGTAGGAAAACTATCTATATACCAGTTGAGTAATGAACCCGTATCACCATTATTCGCTACACCAAAGGTTTCATGAACAAAATCTTCAGGTTTTACATCTAACCATTCAATAACTCCTTCACAGGCAACTCTAGGTCTAGGCTCTACTCCATTAACAACAAAAGCAAAATCAATCTCTTCAACTGGATTCCTTGGATCCCACAATGGCTCCCATCCCGTTGTTGGAGAACCATAAACAGCGTTGTCCCTAAAATTTTCTTGTGATGTCTTCCAACCAATCCCAGGTATCGAATAATAAGGCATATGAATTACAAGCCAGTACGTTTCACCAGCCTGTTGTTCAAAAGGATTAAGGATATTTAAGATGTTGATTTGATAATAATCCTCATGTTCATCTGGAATAAAAAAATCGGGTGGATGATACCAACCTTGAACACCCCCACCAAATGGACCTGCGATAACAAACTCATATGTAGTAAATTCTCGGCTCCATAATTCTTCAAAAGGTGTTGAAGGTGGTCCTATGTTATCCGACCAGATGCTAACATGGATCCAAGGAATATCTTGAACCTCATCATTTTTCCATGAATACCAGAAATGGATGTCTGTAACCTCACGCATAATATCACCAGAATACCAATCATCAGCAAGCCACCAATCATGAAAGTCTACATCTAAACCATATGGATCTGGCAATTGAGGAAAATGCATTATATGTCCATCATCTTCATTCCAATCAGCGGCAGCAAAACCTATTATATTTATCAATAATACACAAAATAAAATTACAAATAATTTCTTTTTCATAATTTTTTCCTCCCTCTAAAATTCAAAAAATAACTAAATATGTATCAAATAACATATATATAAATATTAATCTTCAAATATTGGAAACTTTATTATAACATATGTTAAAAAATATCTGGAAAAACATTAAATTAAAAAAACAACCAATATTAACAACAAAATGTAAAAAGAAAAAAGATTTATTCCTTATCAGAGGTACTATTTTCCTTAATTCCCTCCTCGGCGTAATTTTACTAGTAAAAACCAGTTTAAATTCCTATCCCCCCCAAAATTTAAAAAAAAGTAAATAAAAGAAAGATTTAAAGTTCAATTTTTTAAAATTTTGAACAAATAATGAAAAATAATACTAAAAATAAAAGATTATACATATTTTAATTAAAAAGTATAATAAAGTAAAACATAATTTTTATTCACTATAGGATGTGATAATAAATGAAAAGAATAATAAACATTTTAATTTGTTTAATGGTAGTAATAACAACATTTTCTCTAAATGTTAATGCAGGAGATGAAAATAATCCTGAAATCCAAGATACAGAAAATGATGTAACTGGTAAATTAGTTAAATTTCCTATTTTATTTAAAATACTTCAAACTATCAATATGGTTCCCTTCCAATCTTTTGAATTTATAGATATAACATCAGCATGGTTTTATGAAAATGAAAGCGAACCTGATTATTTATTTACATCAATAAAGATTAAAGATTTAGAATATACACCTTTAAGAACAATTTATTCCATACGTTGGACATTTAATGAAAAAAATTATGGAGCTGCATGTCATATATATTCAAATGGCGAGTTTAGATGGTTTGCTGCTGGACAAATATTTGGATTATTAGATAACTGGGCTTATAAAAAAGGATTAATTAAAGATATATCTGATTGTTTAATAGATTATGAAAAAAATTTGATAACGTTAAAAATACCTAAAAATATAATAGGTAATCCAAACCCTGGAGATGTATTAACATATACAAATGCATGGGCTGGATTAAGATTTATATCTGAAATTTTTGGAGAATTAGCACAAGATTTTACCTCACATGGCAATAATTATATTATCCAATTTTAATTATTTAAGATTAAAAGATGGAAATTATAGGAATTTGTTCATATTGTAAACAAAATATAGATTTTAAAGAAAATAGAAAATTGATTTTAGAATATAAGAAAATATATGAATCTAAAATAACAAAAAAAGAAGTAAGTTTTATAATTTAAATTTTTTAGCCATTGTTTTATCTTGTTCAAAGGTACTTTTTTCCTAAATTCCCTCCTCGGCGTAACCTCTTTTTATAAGATTGTGCATTATCAAATCAATTATTTAGATTGCTTAACTAAATTCAATTCCTTAATTCTATCACATAATAGAAAAATAATATCGAGAAAAGAACTATATTCCTTTTCTCTATTGAAAACAAAGGGACATAGAATTTTAATTATATTAGTCTCAAGGATAACATTTGGATTATATTTTTTAATATTTATTAGATTATTTTGAATATTTATTGTAAATATGCTATGCGCTAATGTACCATCATTACTTTTTACAGTAAATAATTTATCAAAATCTGAAAAACCAAATATGATTTTCTCTAATTTCCATGTTTCAACAATATTAAACCATTGTTTAAGATAATTCAATATTGATTTTGAATATAAATGAATAGTTATCTCTTTTATTGGATTAAATTTGGCCTCTACTTTTGTGTATGAGATTTCGCTTTTTGACCTAGATGCTGAACTTAAAGTAATATTAAACTCGTTATATTGAAATTTTAATCCTGTTTGTTGCCCTGTTATCTTATTACCTTTAACTATTTCTCCATTATATTTTAAAGCAAACTCGTTCATAACTTCTGAAGTACTTTTATTAAATCTATTAAACATCCAAATTATGAGAAGGATTATTATAATCCCAATGATAATAATAATTGATAAACCAAAATAATCTACGTTACTCCAAATATCATATTCAATTAAATTTTGAATACTCATCCCATCAACAAAATGAAAAGTATAAACATATATTTATGATTTTTTATTATATACAAATATTTCTCATATTAGTAGAAAAACATTATTTTTTTACTAGTAAACTTGTGTCTAAATCTACTCCTTCGCATAGTTTTATACTAGATTCGCTAAACATTAAAATATAAATTCTAACAAATATTTCCATACCCCTGTGAATTATTAATGAAAAATGATACAAACCAAAAAGAAAAACTTGGTATAAAAATCGTATTAAAATCTATATCAATATTTATTGTTTTAATAATCATTACATTCATAACTGCAGGTAGGTTAGACTATTGGCTGGGATGGGTGTTCAATGGATTAAATATTTTATTTATACTAATCACATACATTGTTTTGATAGACCAAAAGGATTTGATAAAAGAACGTCTAAAACCTGGAAAGGGAATGAAACAATGGGATAGAATATATTATGCAGTTTCAACACCTATGTTTTTTGTTATGTTTATAATTTCAATTTTAGATGCAAATCGTTTTAATTGGACGCCGACTATTTCCTTAATTCTTATTTTTTTAGGTATAATAATATATTCAATCGGACAGATTGTTGTTCTTTGGGCAAAGAAAACAAATAAATTCTTCTCATCAGTTGTTAGAATTCAATCAGAACGAAAACAAACAGTATGCACCAATGGTCCTTATAGATATGTTAGACATCCTGGTTATGTAGGTGGATTAATATTTACTATTGGAACACCTTTGATGCTTGGTTCATTTTGGGGATTAATACCAGCAATTATCATAATTTTTCTAGTATTTTGGAGAACCAATATGGAGGATAAGACACTTAAAAATGAATTACCTGGATACAATGATTATGTTAAGAGAGTGAAATTTAGGCTCATCCCCTATATATGGTAAAATTTTTATGCAAAGCAAGAAAATCAGTAAATTTTTATCGCTAATCATGGGTTCAAATTCCTTTACAAACATACATTTATTATGCTATCATTATATAAATACTACAAAATTTTACTATTAGTTTAACTCTGACAGACAGCTTAAATTCTTAATCATTTTCACCAAGTAATAATACTCCAAATGTTACTAACCTAATTATTACACAGTTTTTATTAATGATAAAATAATAAGATATAGATATAAAATTGAGATTAATTGATTGTAAAAAATATCTAAAAAAATGAGGAATAAATTAAAATGGAAAATAAAACAAAATGGACCATAATAATTACGATAATTATAATATTAATTGCTGCAATAAGTATCTTTATACTTTATTTCTATGAAACAGATGAAACATCCATAGAAATAGATAATTTTAAAGATATAGCTCGAAATGCAACATGTGCAGATATAACCAACAACTTATTTATCATTAATAATAAAATGGTATTTTGGGTAGTTGAGGGAAATTGCCCTGATGCAAGTTATACATATACTCTTTATGGTAAGAGTCTTAACGAGATATATTGTAAAAAATATGATTCAATTGCTGGTCCACAGGAGAAATGTAATAATGATGATTATCAAGAGATTTTTCAGATTATTACAGAAAATTTTGATACTAATAATTTAGGATTAGATGAGAATTATAAAGTAATAGAAGTTAATTTCTAAATTGGTAATACTAAACTTAACTTTTAGATAAATTCCCTTCTCCAGCATTAATAATCTTTGTTACAGAAGAAACCTTTAATTTTTTTAGTAAAAAACGTGAGTCTAAATCTCCTGCTCATAATGTTAAATAAAAAAATAATAGTTGGGATTTGTTTTTTAGTTTATATTATTTGGTTTAGTATTTTTTCAAAAGCAGGAAAACGCTGAAATATTCTTAGAAGAATTTGTATTATTGGATTATAGATATATGATTTTGGCATAGTGACTACAAATGGATCTGACCATACAGTTTCATCACCATAGATATCTTTTGCTTTAACTTTTATTGGAAAATTTCCTTTAGTTGCCCAAAAATGTGCTAAAGTTACATTATCTCCAGAGTTATATGGTCCCTCCCAACCACTATTAGTTCCATCACCCCAATCAAACCAATAATAAACATTATCGTTATCTGGATCAGTAGTTGATGTGGAATAAGAATATGTTGTCCCTATTCTTCCAGATTTTAAACCTGTTGGTTTATCTGGTTTATCTGGCGGTTTATTAGCATAAGTTTTTAGTGCTGTGAATTTCCATTCAGGACCTATTGTTGAAGCACCCTGATTGTCCCATGCAACTATATACCAATAATATGTTAAATTATTTGCTAGTATGCCTGGATTAATATATGTGTTTGATATGTTGCTTGCAATCTTTTGTATCGGTTGCATACTATCAAAATATACATCATATGTAACAATATCACCAGGATCTGGGTCACCACCTATCCAACTAAGGTTTGTGTTAATATCAACATCTATTGCATTGTGAATTGGGTTTGGATTACTTGGTTGATAGGGTGGGTTATTAGGTTCAGAAATTGTTGTAAAATCCCATACGGGACCTTCTGTTTTTGCACCATTTTCATCTTCTGCAACTATTTTCCAATAATACGTTGTATTATAATTCATATCTTCTGGAAAATAATTTGTTAAATTCATATCTTCAAATACTAATGGTGGATTTGAACTAGTTCCAAAATAAACATCATAAGTAAGATTATCACCCTCAGGATCGCTACATGTCCAGTTTAAACTATGATTAACATCAACTTGAGTTTCATGGTTGTTGGGATGAAGATAATTTGGAGTATTTGGTGGTTGATTTATCCATCCGTTTTCTTCTATGAATGGATATAAATCTTGATTGCTCCCACCAGATATATTATATGGTGTGTCACCAATGCCATCACCATCCTCGTCTGTTCCAGCGTAGTCATCCCAGTAGTTACCTCCAGAAGGATACCCGTTATCCCAATAGTTGGAACCTTCATCAAATACGTTTTGTACATTATTCATTAAATCATTATGATAAAAATAATTGTTAATAGAAGTATAGTTTATTTTTACACCTTGATTATTATCAAAAATAATATTATTGTATAATTCACAATTATCTGCATCTTGCAAATCAATTCCAATACTGTTTGAATATGAATAACAATTATAAATTTCATGATTAATTCCTTCTGGAATTGTTATTCCCCCATCCCTATCATTATTATAAATTATACAATTTCTTATTGTACAATTATGTGCACCATAAACTGATATACCATCTGAAAAATCATGGACTATACAATTTTCAATAATTATATTATAACTATCATAACCCGGTACATAAATTCCAATACCTATCTGGTTATAACCCTTAACTGTAAATCCAGATATTTTTACATTATCAAGACCCCAATATAATCCAATTCCAGTGTAATTATCATCATTGATTATACAATCTATTATAGTTGTTTGTTTGTTTTCTCCGATTAGATTAATGCTTTTATCAATATAAACATATGAGTAGTTTTTTATTGTTTCATAATATGTTCCACTATAAACATAAATAGTATCACCAGAACTTGAAGCATTTATCGCACTTTGTATAGAAGTATAATTACCTGGTCCATCTCCACCGACAAAAATTGTATTTCCACTCGCTTTCACGGTTTCAACATGGAAAAAAACATTTATACATGAAGTTGTAAGCATTATACTAATAATAACTATGCTTATTTTCTTCATAATTTTTCTCCTAATTATTATAATTATATGTAACAATTAATATAAATATTTATTGAAAATATTTTAAATATAATAAATTTA
>JBFEOQ010000045.1:0-12813 GCA_041550515.1 Thermoplasmatota archaeon
AGATTATTTTACATAGATTGGAAATATAAGTAAGTTTTTAATGGTACGATTTTCTTAAATATACAAACATATATTTACTAAATATGGAAGAAGAATATAAAATCGAAACAAGGTCAAAAATTTTTTGGGAAGGCGGACTCAAAACTAGAAGTATAATACGAGGTTTTGAAGTAGAAACTGATAAGCCAAAAGTAGATTTTGGAACAAATACAGCTCCGGCACCAATGGAAATATTTATGACTGGTATTGGTGCTTGTATTCTTACAACCTTTATTTGGGTAGTATGGAAATCAAGAATGACAATCGAAGATTGTTCAATTGACATAAAAGGATATGCTGATACAATCGAGAATAACGAAAGGATATTAAAGTCAAAAATTACTCTTACTGTATGGGCAAATAATAAATATAAAAAAAAATTAGAACAGTGTTTTAAAATCTCAAAAAATACTTGTCCTTTAACAAACTCAGTTTCATTTCCAATTGAGATTAATATGATATTGAAATAAAATTTTATTTTTAATTTAACTATAAATTAAATAAGCATAATTCAAAAAAAATCAAAAAATAGTAAAAGAATTATCACTCTATAGGAAATCTAAAAAAATATAGATTTAATAAAAAGTTGATAGACTATATTAAAGAGCAACAGGTGTCTTTAAATTTTATCTCTAAACCCAAACTTTTTGCATATTCTATTGTTTCATCTGATGGATAAGCAATACCATTAATTCCAGCATTAACTGCAGATTTCTCAATTAATTCTTTTTCTTCTCCTTTTGGACGAGCGCAACCTAGAGTTATGTATGTATTTTGGTTAAGAATACGTGCAATCGCAGCGATTTTACCTATTTCTTTAAAAGAGGGAATTATTATGTTTTCCATCGGAGTTCCTTTTACAGGTGAAATAACTACTAATATAATATTATTTGTTTGTATCTGTGTTAACATCTTTAGAGCATTATATTCTCCACATATACGTCCATAGTTAAGACCAATAAGTATATGGGGTACTACATCTAAACCTTTATTTGCCATTATTTTTAAACTGCGAAAAAAATCATCAGGGGTTTTTTTCAAATTATAAACTTTATTAATAGTATTTTCATCTCCAATAATATCAAAAAGAACCTGATCTACACCAGCTTTTTTTAATACAATTGCAGTATTTTCTGAAGCAAGTCCAGTATGAACAATAACCTTCAAACCCTTTTTTTTAAGATATAAAAAGGCATCAAGAAAATTATCAAGAGGTACTTCACCTGAAGGTAATGAACCTCCGCTAATAAGTACTCCTTCACATCCTTTTTTTATTAGTTTATCTCCCAAAGTTTTAAGTTCATTTGCATTTAAAATTGGAATCATACTTTCAAGAAGACTTTTTTTACAATGTTCACAATTAAGCGCACAATTACTCCCAGTCACACTAATATTGACAAATGCATTACTTTTATTTTTATGAAATTTTGAAATATATGTCTTTTGACTCGGTGTAGAAACTGTAAGAACTGGAGGAAAATTTTCTTTCCGGATCCTCCAAGACTCTTTTATCAAATCCTTTAAATTTCGATTTCTTAATAAATCAATATCTTGCGTATCAATTCTTATTTTCATATTAATCTTTTTTTAATTATACATTTTTTCGATATGATTATAATGGTTTTTAATTCAATATCATCTATTGGTTATTTTTTGTAAAATTTTTTCCAATCTCTTTGTAAATCAACCATATTTTTGTTGTATACAGATTGACTAGTTCTTTTTGGAATTCTTACTGAATTCGAACTTAAAGTAATTTTTCCAGAACCTTTTCCTTTTATACAATTAAAACAGCTTTCAATATCTAGATTTTTTAGCCAAAACTTCATTTTTGATTTTTTAATCATATTAAGATAATGAAAATCAGAGGAGGATATAATATTAAGGTTATAATTGGATAAATATTTCGATTGGATAGTCTCAATTTTATTGATATCCCAAATCTCAACTGCATCTAAATTTAAATGAGGTGGAATAAATCCAAGTTGAGAAATTATACTAAATCCTCTATCTAAATGAGCTGCAACTGCTATGCCTTCAAAATCGTGTACGTTTTTAACTAATTCATCGATTGATATATTTAAAGGCATTGAAAGCATATATTTCTCTTCGCCTAATATTTTATCTGAACTATTAATTTTTAATTGATGACCAAATCTATCAGGTTTATTTATATGAGAAATTAAACCTGGTTTGACAATGTCTTTATAAAAATTATTCAATTTTTTAATATCGGGAAAATATCCTAAAAGGTGTATTTCCTCAGAGGTTTGAAGTTCTATTCCAGGAATAAATAATATATTATATTCCCTGGCAATTGATTGAAATGCAGCACAATTAAAACTGGAATTATGATCCGTAATAGAAAAAATATCAATTCCAATACTATATATCTTTTTTAAAATCTCCTTCGGAGTCATTTTATCTTCTGCACAGGGTGAAAGAGCAGAATGAATATGTAAATCACAAGAAAAAGGAATTAATCGATCAACAGAATTTAATTTCATCTAATTCCACTTTCATAGAGTTTTCCTGCAAGTTGAAATGAGTTATCTTTACTTTTAAATATAGCTATCTTTTCTTCATCAGCTTTATTAATAACTTCTTCTGGGATATTATGGTTTTCACAAATAACTATAGCTGGGATATTTGCCATTACTGCTACTGCTATTATATTTAAATGGCTTTGTAATGTTAACCAAAGTGAATTTGGTTTTATACCTGCTATCACCTGACTTAAAAGGTCACTAATATACCCATGTGTGATTATTACCTCATCATTAATAGATTTTTTATTTAAACATTCCAGATTCAAATTTACTACAACTTCGGATAATTTCACAAAATTCACCTATATCTCTATTTAATTTTTTTCAAACTATTATTGATAAAATAATTTATAATATTTATGTTTGGGAAAATAAAAACCAAAAAATATTTTATTAAAATTAAGTCGAATATTTATTTTTAAAAAGTAATAATATTTTTGTAGAATGATAAGTTTATATCATCAATAGAAATAACTATCAATAAAAAATATAGTTATTAAATTTAATAACTATCAAAAATAAATTTCAGAGGAGTTATAATGAAAATACAGCAAATTGTAAAATTATTGGAAGCTAATAAGCATTATATTCCATATAACAAAGAAATAAATATATCTCAAGCAAGTGCATCTGACATGATGAGTGATGTTTTAGCTTATATGAAAGGTGGTGGTGATATTTTATTAATTACAGGATTACTTACTCCTCAAGTTATACGGACCGCGACTTTAATGGATATATCTGCAGTGGTCTTTACACGTGGAAAAACTCCGACTCAGAATATTATTAATGATGCAAAGAAGAGTCATATTTGTGTTCTAAGTACTAAATTAACTACATATACAGCCTGCGGACTTCTTTTTTCCTCTGGTCTAAAAAGCGTTGATGGATATTCATTTGATGGAGGGGATTAAGGTTAAAAATTTAAATAAAGAATATGGTTCGTTACTAGTCCATGGTAAAGTTTCAGATTTCATGTCAAAACCACCAATAACTCTTACAAAAGATAAAACCTTAAACAATGCAAAAAAATTAATGCAAGAACACAAAATTTCAGGTTTACCTATAGTTGACAAAGAAAATATTTTAAGAGGCATAATTTCAATCGAGGATATCATAAATGCGCTGGAAAAAGGATATATCAATGATCCAATAGGAAAACATATGTCAAAAAATGTTGAGTGGCTTTTGGAGGATATGGATATCCACTCTGCTTTGCAATTTTTAAATAAGTATAAATATGGTAGATTTCCAGTGATTAATAGAGATATCAAAGTAGTCGGTGTGGTTACTCAAGGAGATTTAATGCGTTATACTTATAGGCAATTAGGTAGTATATATCTACATAATAAAATTCGAGATGAAAAACTAGCACGTCGAAAAATGTTACAAAGTTCAAAAACAATCACAAGTAAACATTCTTTTTTCTTTCCGATAGATTATACTGATCTTGATAACGCTGGTAAAGGAGCAACTCTATTTAGAGAATTTTTACAAGAACGTAATTTTCCGTCTGATATCATTAGACGAGCTAGTGTATCTACTTATGAAGCAGAAGTAAACGTAATTTTACATGCTTATGGAAAAGGATTCATCAAAGCATATATAAAAGATAACCAAATAATCATAGTCATTGTTGATAACGGACCTGGTATTGAAGATATTGATCTAGCTGTTCAACCTGGTTATACTACAGCTTCTGATGAAGTTCGAGAACATGGTTTTGGAGCTGGGATGGGACTTGCAAATATTAAAAAATACACTGATAAACTAGTTATCCTTTCTAATGCTAATGCTGGTGTTAAAATAGAAATGGTAATTGTCACAAAAGATAAAACAGAAACTTAAAAAAAATCACGTATATGAGATGATTTGATATGAGAACAATGTGCCAACATATTTTTGATCTAGTTCAGAATTCTTTAAATGCTAATGCAGAGAACATACATGTAATCGTTGAAGAAGATATACCAAATAATATTTTTAAGATTATTATTAAAGATGATGGATATGGTATAAAATCTCAATCAATCTCAAAAATAAAAGAACCTTTTTATACCACTCGACCTCATAATAAACGCAGAGTTGGACTTGGGCTCTCTTTAATGGATGCAATGTGTAAAAGAACAGGTGGAAAGTTAATTATAAAATCAGACGAAAGAAATGGAACTACAATAATTGCTATAATTGAACATAATAATATTGATCGTCCACCTCTTGATGATTTACCAGATCTATTCACATCTTTTTTGCTATCAACAATTGAGAATAAAGTTATTTTTACACTTGAACATATATATAATAAAAAGAAATATCTTCTGAAAAATAGAATGACTAAAAATGAACTAAATATACTTTCATTTAGTGAATCAGGGGTAAAGAATAAATTATATCGATTAATCAAAAATAAAGAAAAATATATTCATCTATGAGCAAATCTGGTAGAAAAAATACAATTTATTTTTCTTGCCTTATTGAACCTTCAATTGCTGAAAGTAATTGTTTGTCATTGAAACCTTTTTGTTGAATTGCACCCGATCTACAAGATCCAACACATAAACCACACCCTTTACAAAGAGATGCGTTTACTTGGGCTTTTCCATTAACTATTTCTATTGCTGAAAAAGCACAGACATCTGCACAAAGACCACAGCCACTACAGAGATTTTCATTCACAGATGAAATAACAGCTTCTGATTCCAATGAATCCTTGGATAAAATTATTGATGCTCTTCCGGCAGCTGCACAAGCTTGAGCAATACATTCTTCAATAAATTTAGGGGAGTGTGTCTTTCCACATAAAAAAACTCCATCAGTTGCAAAATCAACTGGACGTAATTTCATATGTGCCTCTAGGAAAAAACCATCTTTTGTCATAGGAAGTTTAAGCATTTGTGATAATTCTTTTGTATCATCTTGAGGTAGCATTGCATTACTTAATACTATCAAATCAGGTTTAAGAATGATATTTCTATTAAGAATATGATCATAAACAGTTACTTCCAATCCATTTTTATTTGTAACAATTGGACTAGTTTCATCATCATATCTAAGAAATATTATACCTTTATCTGCTGCCTCTTTGTAATATTTTTCTCTAAAACCATAAGTTCGAATATCTTTATATAAAATGTAGATATTGGCATCAGGAGATAATTCTTTTATTTTTAAAGCATTTTTAATTGCATCACTACAGCAAATTCTACTACAATATGTTCGTTCATCATTACGTGATCCAACACACTGTATCATAACTATATTCTTTGCTGTAAAATTACCTTTTGCTAGCCTTTCTTCAAGTTCCCATCTTGTAATTACATTTTTATTTTTTCCATATAAATATTCAGTAGGTTTATATTCCTTTGATCCAGTGGCAACTATTACAATGCCATGTTCTAATTCTTTTTCATTTCCTCCTTTTAAGGTAATTTTTGTTTTAAAGTTTCCAACATAACCCTGAATATCTTTAATTCTTGCTCCAGTATAAACATGAATTTTATCATTAGAATTCACTTCATCTATACGAGATTTTAATAATTTTTGAGGATTTTCTTTATTGAGGAGGAAATAGGTTTTTCTTAGCATTCCACCTAACTCATTTTCTTTTTCTATGAGATAAGTCTCAAAACCTTGTGCAGCAAGTTCTAAAGCCGCAGTCATTCCAGATATACCACCACCTATTACTAGTCCCTTTGAAATAACTGGTAGTTCGACTCTTTTCAATGGCTCAATAAAACGAGCCTTAAATACAGCCATTCGAACTAGATCTTTTGCTTTTTCCGTTGCTTTTTCTGGTTCGTTTTGGTGAACCCATGAACACTGATCTCTAATGTTTGCCATTTCAAAAAGATGAGCATTTATTCCCGCTTCTCTAAGTGTACTTTGAAATAATGGTTCATGTGTTCTTGGCGTACATGCTGAAACAATGACGCGGTTTAGTTTATGTTTTTTAATTAGATCAGTTAATGTTTTCTGAGAATCTTGTGAACAAGAATATATAAACTCATCTGCATAAACTACATTTGGCAATGTTTTAGCATATTCTACCACGGAGGATACATTTACAACTGATGCAATATTAATTCCACATCTGCAGATAATTACTCCAATTCTTGGAGGTTCACCTGTTATATCTCTCTCTGGCGGGTATTTTTTAATAGTTTCTAATGTATGTCTTTCTGATGATATGATACTTGATGCTTTTGCAGCAGCTCCACTTGCATCGGTAACAGTCATTGGTATATCTTTTGGTCCTGAGGCTGCACCTGTAATAAAAATACCAGGTTTATTACTTTCAAGTGGGGTAAATAAATCAGTTTTACAAAATCCATATTCATTTAGATTGATACCTAGTTTTTTACTTAACTCTTTTGTAGAATTTGATGCTTCAAGTGCACAAGAAAGAACAATCATATCAAATATTTCTTGTTTACGTTCATCATTTTCGACATAATTAATAATTAGCTGATGAGTTTCAGGATCTTCCTCAACATTTGCAACTCTACATCTTGTAAATTTAATACCAAGTTGTTTTTCAGCTCTAATGTAATAATCATCAAATTCTTTTCCAAATGCGCGAATATCCATAAAGAAAATCTGAGCTTCAAGACCAGGAACATGCTCTTTTGCGATTATTGCTTCTTTTATAGCATACATACAACATACACTTGAGCAATATTCATTTGTTCGTTCATCTCTAGAACCTGCACATTGGAGAAAAGCAATTTTTTTTGGTTTTTTATTGTCAGACGGTTTTAAAACATGTCCTGATGTTGGTCCAGATGCACTTAGGTATCTTTCAAATTCTAGGCTATTTAAAACGTTTTTATAACGTCCATATCCATATTCTTTCTTTACTTTTGGATCGAATAAATCAAAACCAGTTGCAACGATGACAGATCCAACATTGATTTCCTCAATTTTATCTTCTTGGTTGTAATCAATTGCTTCAGCTTCACAAAACTCTTGACATGTCTTACAATTTCCAGTAAGATAATATGCACAATGATTTTTATCAATAACAGGGATTTTAGGTATTGCCTGAGGAAAAGGAATATAAATTGGATTTCGAGAATCTAATTGTTCATTAAATTCTGAAAGTAATGGAATTGTTTTTTTATTGCTAACTCGCTCAACTTTTTTTAATGTATATCTTGAAGTTGGACAAATAAATGCACATGCACCACAGGTCTGACAAACATCAGATGTCTCCATAAATGGGGAGCCTATCTCTCGATCTATTCCCCGATTTTGAAAAGAGATAGCTTTAACACCCATACGTTCGCACATGCGAACGCATAATCCACATAAAATACAATCATCATCTTTTTTCTTGAATCTTAATTTTTCAACTCCATATTCTTTAGCTAGATTAATTAATACTTCCTCTTCAGGACTTCTACTTAATAAAAGTTCAATTGTTAATTTTCTACTTTTAATTACCTTTTCTGAATCAGTAAATACTTTCAAACCATCAGTGGCAGGATAAGTGCATGATGTTAAAAGTTTTGACTCATTATTAGTCGTAACTTCAACGATACATAACCGACATGCTCCATAAGGTTCTAATGCCTTGTTATTACATAGAGTTGGTATTTTAATATTATTATCCTCGGCTATTTCAAGAATGGTTTTACCTTCTTCTGCCTCATATTTAGTTCCATTGATGAAAACAGTAATCATATTTGTTTACCCCCCGTTTTTACGTCAACACCTTTAAATCGACATATTTGATAGCAAATTCCGCATTTTGTACAAATATCTTGGTTAACGACATGTTGTTTTTTCTTTTCTCCAGTTATTGCTTTAACTGGACATTTTATGGCACAAAGGGTACAACCAGTACAATTATCCTTATTTATTTCATAATAAATTAATTTTTTACATACCTTAGCTGGACATTCTTTCCTATTGATATGAGCAAGATATTCATCTTTGAAGTATTTTATAGTTGTTAATACTGGATTCGGAGAAGTTTTTCCAAGTCCACAAAGTGATGTGTCGATAATATATCTACCAAGTTCCTCCATTATTTCAATTGAATCTTTACGTCCTTTTCCGTTACAAATATCTTCAAGAATTTCTAACATTCGTGCATTACCTTCACGACATGATGTGCATTTACCACAGGATTCATCAAGAGTAAAAGAAGTAAAATATTTTGCAATATCTACCATACAAGTGTCTTCATCCATGATAATTAAACCTCCTGATCCCATAATTGAACCCAGTTTTGTTAATTCTGCGTAGTCTATTTTTGTATCAAGATATTTTTCAGGAATGCATCCACCAGAGGGGCCCCCAGATTGTACAGCTTTGAATTTTTTATTATTTGGAATACCCCCACCAATATCATAAACAATATCACGTAATTTAGTTCCCATTGGAACTTCAACAAGCCCGGTATTGTTTATTTTTCCAACAAGTGAAAAAATTTTTGTTCCTTTGCTCTCTTTTGTTCCAATATTTGAAAACCATTTTACTCCCTTATTTATGATATGAGGAACATTGGCCCAGGTTTCCACATTATTTATATTAGTTGGACATCCAAAAAGTCCTTTTTCTGCTGGATATGGCGGACGTTGTCTTGGTTCACCTACTTTTCCATCAATTGAAGCGATAAGAGCAGTTTCTTCACCGCAAACAAAGGCACCTCCACCTTGACTTATTTTAATTTTAAAATTAAATCCTGATCCAAGAATATTTTCTCCAATAAACCCATATTGCTCTGCTTGTTTAATAGCTTCTTCCAAATGTTTAACAGCAAGAGGATATTCATTTCTAATATACACATATCCTTCATGTGAGCCAATTGCATATGCGCCAATTATCATCCCTTCTAGAACGCTATGAGGATTGCCTTCGAGTAAGCTTCGATCCATATAGGCTCCTGGATCTCCTTCATCTGCATTACAGATTACATATTTTGGTTCTCCTTTTGCCTTTCTACAATACTCCCATTTATTACCAGTTGGAAAACCGCCTCCTCCTCTTCCTCTTAAACCTGATTTTTTAATTTCTTCGATTACTTTTTCAGGTTTCATTCTTAAAAGTACTTTAGCAAGTGAATTATATCCACCAATAGCAATATAATCATTTATTTCAAGTGGATTAATAAATCGATTATTTCCTAAAATAATTCGTTTTTGTTTTTTATAGAAAGGTATTTCTTCCTCATTTCTGCATTTTTTACCTGTTGTAGGATCAACATAAAGTAAACGTTCAACTAAAATATCATTAAGGAGTGTTTTGGTAACAATTTCTTTAACATCTTCCTTTTTAACTTTGTGATATAGTATATTTTTTGGTTCAATGATAACAATTGGTTCAATTTCACAGAAACCAAGACAACCTGTAGTTTTAATATCAAATTTATTTTTAAGATTAAAATTCTTTAATTCATCTTCAAATGCCTTTGTTACTTCTTGACTTCCACTAAGATAACAACATGTTGATTTCTCAGAGATAATTATTCGAGATTTTTTTGATTTTTTTTCCTGAATAATAGTTGTTCTTAATTTTTCAAACTCTTGATAATTCTTGATTTTTTTCACTATTTTTTCTCCTTGGTTTTTAATGAATATTTTTTCAAAACATCGTCTACTTTATTTTGAGTCATATGACCATGATAATCATCATCTATAACAATCATAGGTCCAAGTGCACATGTACCAAGACAATTAACTGTTTCAAGTGAAAATAATCCCTCTTCATATTTTCCAATACTATCTTTAATTGTATCAACTAATTTTCTTGCACCTCGTACATGACATGCAGTACCCATACATACCTTAATATGATATTTACCTCTCATCTCAAGACTAAAGGCTTTATAAAACGTTACAACTCTATAAATAGAACTTAATGGTATATCAAGTTTATATGATAAATATTCTAACACATCTCTAGGAAGATACCGGTATCTTTCATTAACATCAAGCATTACCTGTACCAAAGGTCTCTTACTTTTAGAATGCTTTATTATAATCTCATCAATAAATTTTTTATCTCTTACCTTTGGTACTTTTTGTTTTTTAGGGATTTGTATTAAAAGTCGAACTGGGCAATTTTCAATGCATATTCCACAACCTGTACATTTAGATTCGTCTATCGATCGAGCTTTTCTTTTAATCTTTACTTTATAATTTCCCTCCTTACCCTTTATTGATTCTAATTCGGAATAACTAAGGAGTTCTATATTTGGATGTCTTCCTACGTCGACCATTTTTGGTGACATGATACACATTGAGCAATCGTTTGTTGGAAAGGTCTTATCAAGTTGAGCCATTACCCCCCCAATACTCGGTGTTTTTTCAACTAGATATACTTTGTAACCAGATTCAGCGAGATCTAAAGCTGATTGCATACCACCTATACCACCCCCAATTATGAGTACTGAACCTACTTTCTTACTAAAGAAGTTCACCTCCAGTTCTAAGCTGTTCAAGTTTTTGCAATAGTGGTTTAACCTTCACTTGATTCTTTTTCACTGCTAAATCCTTTTTAGGATCAAGACCTAAAGCTAATCCTAAAAGTTGTGGATAATATAAAACAGGGATATTGTATTCAGTCTCGTATTTGGATTCAATTGAAGGTTGATATTCATCATACATAATGTTACAAAATGGACAAAACAAAGTCATTGCATCTGCATTTGATTCTTTTATATGATCAAGTTTTTCTTTGACTATTCTTGTAGAAGTATCTTCACTAACAGCAAGGATTCCTCCCCCACAACACTGCATTTTATCTTTATAATCCACTGGAGTTGCTCCAGTTACTTCAATAAGTTCATCTAAAGATTTTGGATGAATTGGATCATCAAATCCATCAAAAATATCAGAAGGTTTTGTATAATGACATCCATAATGAGGGGCAATTTTTATTCCATCTAAGGGATACTGTATATATTTTTTTAATTTATCAATACCTATTTCTTCATAAAGAAAGCGTGCAAAATGCCAAATCTTAACTGTTCCATTATATGAAAGATTATATTCTTTTAAAATATTGTTTACTTTCTCTAATTCTTCTTTATTTTTCTTATTGCTTAATGTCTTTGATACTTTTGTCAAATATCCAGTACAAGCACTACATAGTGTAATGATATCAAGATTCTTAGATTCAGCAAGTGCAAGATTTCGAGTAGCAATAATAAAAGCTGTATCATAATTAATACTATCAACTGGGAAACCACAGCAAGAAAAACCAGGATCATCAGCAAACCTGATGCCTAGACAATCTGCAACTCTACGAGTAGATAATTCATAATTCAAACCACGAACAGGAATTGTACAACCAAGAAATAAAGCATATTTTCTTATTTTAAATCCTCCTCCTTAGACTCTTCCTCTTTAGATTTCTTCCTTTTTGACTCTTCCTTTTTAAAATCCTCTTCTTTGTAAAGTTTCCCTCCAAAATACTGCGATATTAGACGATGTTCTTTTACAATATCATAAATATCAGATTTTTCTAAAAGTTTCTTAATTTCTGGAATAGCCAGCTTTAACTCTGGAATATTTTTTTTATTTCTAATAGTATTTTCAAATTCACTAACTTCAAGAAGTCTACCATACTTCTCAAGTAAATCAACGCTAGCAATAATATTATCAGGGACAAAACCTTTTCTACTAGCTATATTTCTAAGAGCACTCATAACATTGGTAATTTTTACATCTCTAGGGCATATTTCATAGCAGCTGTAACAACCTGAGCAAAGCCAAATAAAATAGCTTTCTAAAACATCCTTTTTCATTCCAAGTTGAATCATTCTTATTATCTTACGGGGATTATATTTATTATTGACTGAAAAAACAGGACATATCGCTGAACATGATCCACATGAAAAACAACGTTTAATATTTTCTCCTCCATGTTCTTTTGCAACTTCATATTTAAAATTAGGATCTAAATCTTCCATTTTTATAATTTTATTTTTTAAAGATGATTTTTTCTTTGAGGATGACTTATTTTGAATCATTTTTATACTCCTAAAATAGAATATGAGTAAGGTGACAAATGATATTCCTGCAACATATGTCGATTAAATGATTATGATTGTCGATTTTCTTATAATATTTGAATAGGTAATTTTGGAATCCATATATAATTATTTCTTCAAAGTATTATTATTCAAGTTAATCAAAGATTGATTATTAGTTTTTATTAGCCCATATCCATTTTATTCATGATTAACAATTGTTAATCTTATTATAAATTGTTAGTA
>JBFEOQ010000046.1:0-12515 GCA_041550515.1 Thermoplasmatota archaeon
AATTTAACTATATAGTACATAAAAATTCTTTAACATAAAAAGATTAAAATTTGAAACTGTAATTAATTTTTATTATCTTTTATAGGCGTATTTTTAAAGATTTTATTTTGGTTATAACTTTTCTAATGAAAAATAAAAAATAATTTATAGATTTTTAATTAAATGTGGCAGTTTATATTGTGGCAATTTATTTATAATAATAATAAAATTTATTATATAAAGATTTATATACAAAATGTTATTATAATAGTAAAACAACTTATAATTATTAAATATAATTAATATTAGGAGGAACCAATACTGGTTAAAAAACTAATATTATTCATCATATTATTAATTCTTTTTTTATCAAATATTAGTTTAAGCAATACCTCTGAAGCAAAGGAGCCAGTTATTTGGAATCAAAACTATAAATTCAAGCAAGAATTGATTTTACCAATATCTACAGATAATCCTTACGCAAAATTTCAACCAATGGATTTTGAAATCAATTTTAAAAATCCTTGTTGGGGGATGACACCTCTAGAAAATTCTATAAGAATAGTTGTTTGGGATCAAATGCAATGGTATGAGATCGAATCACAAATTTATGATATTAGCTTTGATTCATCAAATATTATAAAAAAATGTGGTGTAGTTTTTTTAATACCAGAGTTTGCAAATGGAAGAGAACAATATTATGTGTTCTATGATGATCAAGAAAAAACTCCTGCTAATTACCCAGATCATGTTTCTATAGAAGATTCATATTACTATTTTGAGCCGATATCAGGTATTTCTGCGGAAGGAGATTATTATAAGATAACTGAAGATGGATATACAATATTTGGAATTGGACAAAAGGGTAAAGTTATCTATAGAAGTTTTTCAAATATTATTGTAAAAATGAAACCTGGTTCAAGAGATTTTGGTATAATAAATTCACAAGGTTCCGTTTCATTTTGTTTTTCTTATTTTAATGGGGTTGAAGAAACTGATGAAGTATCATCTGATCAAATCCTTGTTTCAAAACATATTAGCATTGATGGAAATTTAATGATAGAATTTGGGATTGTTAGTGAATCTAATGATAAAAACATTAGAACATCGGTTTCTTATAAATATTATTATAATCCAGGTGATAATAAAAGAATAAATGTTAATGTTAAACACCAGATCTTTAATGAAATAATTGTAAAAGGAATTACTAATATTGATGGTAGATATGGAGCGATTATATCTTATCAATCTAAAAGTGAACGATTGGAAAAAATGCGATTTGGAGATATTTATCCATATTTACATGTATATTCTGAAAATGGTGAAATAAAAGAATATTATATCAATACTGATCCAGAGGGTACTGATAGAGAATGGATAATAAATTATAAAGACGACTGTGATCTTGGTGATAAAGCATGGATTTCATATGATGAGGGTGAAAAAGGACATGGACAAGGAGTACTATTTTCAAAAAATACTAATATTATAACAACTGGATTTGATGAAAAAGATGGTATTCAGCTTACCGTTGCAGAAAAAGAATTTCTAAACGCAATGGGTGCTGAAATTGATTACGCTTCAATTAGTTTTGGGCGCAACTCTTATGAAAAATTTGAATCACATGATCTTTTAATACCTGCCGGTTTAACTGTTGAATATGAAGCAGAGTATTTTTCGACTGAATCTGAAGGTTATATGGCAATATTAGAAGAAGGAAAGATTTATCAAACTTTGATTCAACATAGATACAATAGGGGTTGGGATCCTGATCTTGATGAAGACCAGAATATTTATACCTTAAAAGTTATACCTCGTTTTACTGCTAGATTTTTTTCGTATCAATTTACTAATATAACAGGTTTTAATCTTACATCTATTCAAGCAGAGTTATACAAAAACAATGAATATATTACAACGGGATATACACAAAAACCAATTATAGGTGCTCCAAGAATTATATTTCCCAAGTTATCTAAAGGAGAATATTTAGTCAAGATAATACATCAAAAGATAAATAATGAAAAAAAATTTATTGGATTTGGTAAAATCAATTTATCAAATGATTCTGAAATTGATATTTTTTGTACTTGGTCTAAGGAAATATCAGTTGAGATACTAGATCAAAATAATAAAAAAATAGAAAATGTATTAGTTTGTATTTATTTTAATGATACAATTATTAGCACTAATCTTTCAAATAAATCAAGCGAAAATATTTTGACGTTCCCATTCAAATTATTAGAAAAATATAATTTAATATGTTTTTATAAAGGATTTGAAGTAGTAAATTATGAGATACCTATTTTCAAAAATAAAATTCAGCATTATTTTGAAGTTTATGATTTAGAAGTTGAAATAAAGGATTTATTTAATTTTTCACCAGGTGTAAATATAAAAATTTTTCTTACTAGTGATCAAATGTTTTTACCTACTGAAATTTACCCGCAGGAGAGTATACCAGGTAAATATTTATTTGAAAAAATTCCTAAATCGTTTTATATATTACAAATTTCATATGGTAGTTATTATCAAATTTTTCCAATTAAAATACCTGAAGATGGAAACATTGCTAATATAAAATTTGAAGTGCTTTTTAATCTTGAGACATCACTTTTTGATTCTAGAGGCAATACTATAGATTATACCGGGAAATATTTATCTATATATAGAGATGGGATAATAATTATTGATTCTATTATACCATCTGAAACTATTTCTCTACCTCCGGGCGAGTATACTGTTTATGTTTATGAAAATGATAATAGTATTATTGGTTTTAAAAATGTTTTTCTATCAAATGATAAAAAAATCAGTATCATTACAGGTATTAATTCTATTATACCCAATTTAATATCTACATTAATAATAATTTTTTTAATACAAACAATCATTTTATTTTTCTTTAAGAAAATTACTTTAAATTCTTTTTTAAAACTTATAGCCATAAACCTTATTATATTATCCATTGTTTTACCTTGGTGGACTTTAACTGCCACAAATTCTGAGATAAATGCTAATAAAAAAATTGAAATGTTTCTGACTCCCGCTGTAATGATTGAGAGTATTGATTATAAAGGTTTAACTTATTTTGATATAGGAGTTCTACCCGAAGTTTTTATAAGTTTTTTAGGAGGATTGGTGTTTATTTTATGTTCTGGTTTTATTTTGATTGGTATAAGTTTTATTCCAAATATTTTATATAAAAGAAGATTAACTAAAGTTTTAATTATTTCAAGTATATTATTTTTAATTCTCTTTGTATCTGCATTTTTACTAGGAATGTCAAAGGTCACAGAAATAAGTCTCGGAAGTTTACAGGGTGAAGGTATTTTAGAAGTTGTAGTACCCACAAAAGAAATTATTTATATGAATGCATCTTGGGGTGTTGGTATAGGTTTTTATTTATCAATAATTGCTGCTATGACTGTTTTGATAGGTGGTATTATTGATTATTTGAAGAAAAAAAATATTTTATAACCCTAAAAAAATAGTTTGTTAACTTTTTTTAGAGTTGATTATAAGTAACTTATTTTAAGGATTACTTGTTTATGTTTGGGAATATCTATATTAGATGATAAAATATGAATTTTAAACCTTATAGCTGGCAGAAACGTCTTGTTCGGATTTATAATGGGAAAGGTATTGTAAAAGGATTTGCAGGTACTGGTAAAACATTTGGAGCGATTTTACTGATTAAAGATAGAGAATATAATAATGTTATTGTAGGAGTTCCAACTAATAAACTTAGAGATCAATGGAGAAAAGTACTCAAGGAAAACAATGTTGAATATGCAGTAGTTGAAACATTTCACATACTTTCAAAAAACCATTCTAAAGGTTTGAAATGTGATCTATTTATTGTTGATGAATGTCATCGTAGTACTAGTCCTATTTTTAAAAAAATTTATGAAAATATTAAGTATGATAATATTCTTGGTCTTTCCGCCACACCTAATAAGTATTCTCTTGATTATTGTGGCAATATTATTGTTGAGGTTCCTCTTTCTGATGCACAAATTAGTGATTTTACAGTATATTTTCATGGAATAGACCTTACACTAGATGAATATAAAGTTTATGAAGAATATTCTGAAATAATTAGTAAATGGCTTAGTTATATTCGTCGTTCTGAAAATGAGTCAGATAAATGGAGTTTTAGAGAAAAATTGGATTCAATTATTTTTAAACGTCGAAGTTTAGTTTATAGTGCAGAGAATCGTATACCTAAATCTGTAGAACTTCTAAAAAAAAATAGTGAAAAAACTACCCTTGTTATATGTAAACGTATTGAGCAAGCAAATATTATTTCAAAAATTACGGGTATACCCGTTTATCATAGTGAAAAACCTGATGAGACAGCGCTTAATGACTTCCATAATGATCATATTTCTGCTTTAATAAGTGTTGGTATGTTATCTGAAGGTTACGATAAACGTAATATTAAATGTTTAATTATTGTTTCCACTGCAATTACTGAAGCATATCATATTCAGAGTATTGGTCGAGCTGTTCGCTTACCAGATGATGCAGATATTCATATACTTCTTGCTCGTAAAACTACTGATGAAAAGCTTTTACAATTTCGTTATATGTACAATCATAAAATTGTTGATTATTTTTCACCTCGCGCGTTAAAACCTAAGAATCCCTGGATTGAACAATATTATTTAGGAAATGAATTCAATATTGATGCAGAAGGTAGAATTTATCAAAAAACTTCTGAGGGTAAACAATATTTTAAAGATAATCCGATTGGTGTCAGCTTACAAAGATTGTTTAATTATCATGCAGGTAATTTTAGATTGACAAAAGATAATCAAGTCATAGCCAAATCAGGAGGAAAAATATTAAGTCTTGGTATTTTAACAGAACAACTTGAAAAAATTCCTTCAATAAAAATTAAACCTTTAAATAGTAAATAATATAACATTTACATTTTTTAGTTTTGTAATTAAAATATTTATTAATAATAATCTGAAATAGTAACAGTAACCTTATATCATATTAAATACATTTAATAATGGATACCAAAAATCAAGAACATTTTTTATATTTTTTATTTTTTGATATACAAAATTATTTAAATTAATAGTTTATGAGATTTAATTATTAAAAGGATGAGGATGAGAATTTCATAGGATTATTTTAAAAAATTCTGAGATTTTTATTTTTTTCTTTTTAAAAAAGTATTAGGTGATATATTTGGACGTTGTAAAAAAAGGAAATAAAGTTAAGGTTGATTATGAAGGAAGTTTAGAAGATGGAACTATTTTTGATAGCTCTGAAATACATAAAAAACCATTAGAATTTATTGTTGGCGCTGGTCAGATTTTAAAAGGTTTTGATAATGCTGTTGTTGGTATGAAAATTGGTGAAGAAAAAGAAATTCAACTATCTCCCAATGATGCATATGGACCACATAATCCTGAATTTGTCAAAGATATGCCTCGTGATTGTTTTCCTAAAAATCAAGAGATTCAAATAGGTATGAGGTATATTATTTCACTGCAGAATGGTCGTAAGATACCTGTTCTTATATCTAATGTTTCAAATGATATAATCACTGTTGATCTCAATCCTCCTTTAGCTGGAAAAACTCTATTTTTTAAGATAAAGTTGTTAGAGGTAAGTAAAAATAATTAAGGATTTCAAATTTTTTAAATTATTTTCTTTTAGATTTTTCATATTCAATTTTTTTCACTGTCTGAAATAATTTAATTATATTTGAACTAGTTATTTTAAAACAATTTCTATATGGACAATCTTTATCAAGAATTGCACAGTTTTTATCTTTGTCATATATCACAGGATATAGTTTACAGCCAATTGGTCTATTATTATATATTGTACATTTTATATCGTCATGAAATACACATCGTCCTTTATTGTTTTTAAGCAGCAGCCATCCTTCTTTTTGTAATACAAAAAAATTTTTTTTAAAACCTAAATTTTCAATATTTTTAATATCATCAATAGAGAGAATCATCATTGTATTTTCGCAACATTTTATACATTTATTTTTTATACAAATATTTTCATTCATTTTTCAATTTCTGTTAATAGTAAAATTATTTAACAACTTTTTTTAACTATAATAAAATTATCTTATATTTGTGATACAATGGAAACCTTTATCGATGTATATTTAAACGTTGACGGTGAAAGGGCTTCAATTATCTATAAAAAATTAATTTCCTTAGGGCTTAAACCAACTATTGGTGAGCATGACTTTGTTTATGATTGGAAATCAATAGTAGATATTGAAGAAGAATTAAATTTCATTGAAGATATCCAATCAAAATTAAAGGGTTCAAAAGTAATATTAAAATTTACAACAATTAGATGATGATACTATAACCAAATTAATATTCAATTTTACTTCTTAATAATATTATTTTTTTTACATTTGTAAAGAATTCTTCAATAAATAACTTTATAAAATAGTTATTTATGTCAGGCTTGGTGTTTTAATGGTTGTGAATATTGAGAGGTTATTTTCAAAAAGGGCTAAAACCTTAAAGACTTCTGAAATAAGAGAACTTTTGAAAGTCACTCAAATTCCTGATATGATATCTTTTGCTGGAGGATTACCAAATCCTAATGCATTTCCTGTAGAAGTTATACATGAATGTATTGAAAAAATATTTAAAAATAATATTAATCTAGCTTTACAATATGGCACAACAGAAGGTTTAATTTCTTTACGTGGTGCTCTTGCAGATAGAATGAAAAAAAGTAAAGGAATAGATTGCGAATATTATGATATACTCATTACAAGTGGTGCACAACAAGCCCTTTCTCTTATTGCTCTATGTTTTTTAGATCCTCAAGATACATACCTTACAAGTGTTCCTGCATATCTAGGAGCACTTCAAGCATTTAATGCATATGAAGCTAACTGCGAATCAATTCCTACAAATCATGAAGGAATAGATATTGAATCATTAAGAAGAAATATTGAAAGATTACGCCGTACAAGTATACTCCCAAAATTTATCTATACCGTTCCCTCCTTTAAAAATCCATCTGGTGAGACAATATCTTTAGAACAAAGAAAAGAATTAATTGAAATAGCATCAGAATATGATTTCTTAATTATAGAAGATGATCCATATAGTGATATAATATTTGAAGGAGAAAAGATACCTTCAATCAAATCACTTGATAAAAAAGGTCGAGTAGTATATATTAGCACTTTTTCTAAAATATTAGCCCCAGGTTTTAGATTAGGGTGGGTGATTGCATCTAAAGAAATACGGGAAAAATTAACTTTAGCCAAACAAGCAACTGACCTATGCACAAATGTTTTTTCACAATATATTGCTTATGAATATATTAACGGAGGATATCTCGACAAGCAAGTTGAAAAAATTAAAACTATGTATAAAAGAAAAAGAGATATTATGTTAGAAAGTTTGGAAAAACATCTTCCAGAAAACGTTGAATGGACTGTTCCAAAAGGTGGAATGTTTATATGGTTAAAACTTCCGAAAAAAATCAATGCACATATTATGTTTCAAAAAGCTATTTCAAAAAAAGTTGCGTATGTGGTTGGAGATGCTTTTTATCCTGAAGGTGGAAGCTATAATACGATGAGATTAAATTTTTCATATAGTGATGATGAAACGATTAAAATTGGTATTAAACGCCTTGCAGATGTAATTAAAGAAGAAATGCAAACACCGTATCAAAAAGAACCATATATACCTGAAGGTGTATAAAAATAACTTTTTTATTTTTAATACAATTTTTTACAAAATTCTTCTTTTTTAAAAGTTAAAATTACATATAGTTAATAGTAAAAATAATATTAAAATAAATTTATAGAGTAGTGATTAATGAATAATTTATATTTTTAATTTATTAGATATCGCTGAAGTATATTAAATAAAAGGGGATAGTTTTGAAAAATTTTTAGAAACGGATAGTTTATTAATATTTTGTTTTTTGGGATGTTTATTGTTAGTGTACCCCATTCACTTTCTTTCCCCAGATCATCTTTAGATTTAGCTTTTATATAATATATTTTCTCTTCATTCCAATTATGAGTAACTTTTATTTCTTCACCAGATCGATATGGTCCAATCCAATTACTATCCGTGTTATCATCCCAATCTATAAAGTAATAAATATCTTCTCCATGGTTGACATTTGAATTTATTCTAAATTCGTATTCAACTCCACTGTATCCTTTTGAATTTCCTGTGATTCTTGGTTTTGATGGTGGTAAATCAATTTTTATTTCTGTTTTTTGTTGATTTGTGTTACCAGCATTATCAATAGAAATATAATCAATAAATATTGTTCCACCAATATTTTCAATTAAAAATGGTTGTAAGTAATTTTCCCATGATACATCCCATCTATAAAATATTTTTTCGAGACCTGATAATTCGTCATTTCCAATCAAAGTAATCACTGGGGTTTCAATATACCATCCTTGGTTTTCTTCTCCTTTAATCTGAATATTTACTATTGGTTTGGTTTTATCTATTTTTATATCTTGAACTTTAATGTTTTCTTGATTACCATAACTGTCAATTGAGTAATAACTAACTGTGTTAATTCCTTCATCTGAAATAAGTACTCCTGTACCTAAGTATTCTTCCCATCCCCCATTATTTATCTTGTATAATGTCTTGTCAACTTCTGTCCAATCTTCTGCGAAAAAATCAAGTATTACATTTTCTTTGAACCATTGTTCTATATCACTACAACATAATATAAAAGGAGTTGTTTCAGGTGGGATTGTAATATCGATTTTGTATTCACAATGCGTCGTAGTAGTTGCTCCTTGATTATCTGTTACTGTTAAAGTTATATCATAAATTCTATCCCCTTCTGTAAAAGTATGAATTAAATATTCCTCTTCTGAGGTAGTACCATCATCAAAATCCCAATGATAAGAAATAATTTCTCCATCGACATCATATGAATATCTTCCTTCAAAGTAATGGGTGTATTCTTGACCTACATATGAACCTGGTTCTATAACTGCTGTTGGTGGCCATATTTCTCTTACTTTTGTTATATATGTAATGTTACTAAATAAACCAGATGAACTCCAAACTGTGAGTTTTACAGGATAATCTCCATCTTCTAAAAACACCCAAGTTGGGTTTTTCTTGTTAGAGTCAACAATACCATCGCCATTAAAATCCCACTCCCATAGTACAACATTCCCTTGTGATTGATCATTAAATTGTATTGTATCTCCAGTTTTTGGATATAAAGGTCCATATGAAAAATCTGCAAATACATTGTATACTGGAGGAATAGGTCCGGGTCCTTGTTCTTCTTCTGGCCAATCCGGTGTTTTACACCATCGAACTATTTCTGCAATTTTTTGTCCACCATAAGCGGCATTAAAATATCCATCATAACCCCAATCTGTCCCCCAGCTGTTCTTTAAAATCCAGTAACCGCCACCAGTAACACTATCATCATCTTTCCATCCAAGTAGTAAAACAGCATGATTTGTATATGCATAATCTTCTTCATAATACCAATCATCTGGATTGTGGTGGGTATTCCAAAAACTCGAAAAAGCACTAGTTGCATACATTGAAGTAGATATTGGTCCATAGTCCAATAAATACCCTTTTACAATGTCTCTATCATTTGGATCATCATTTTCAAGAGCATGATTTGCTCCCCAGGATTCCATTTGCCAGAGGATATCAGTTTCTTCGGGTGGAGTTGAGGATTGGTTCCAGTCATCACATTTTTCATCACAGGGTAACCAATCATTTGCTTCATAGGGCATACATGTTTCAAGACATACACCATTCACACCATTTCCAATACTAGCACTAGTGCTGATTATTGATTCAAAACAGTCATCCGTCCAACCTCCATTACAACTACCGCCATATGGTAAACATGATAAAATATATTGTTCAGATAAATCAATATCTGTATCAGGAAAACCTGAAGCAATATTAATTGCTGCTTCCATTGTGCTTAATGCACTAAAAGCCCAACAACTACCACAGCTACCTTGATCTTTTGCAGGTGTAGTCCAATCTCCTCCATAATCTTTCCAACTAAATTGACTTGGTAAATCATTATAATAAGATGATGAAGGTATTGGGCTTCTATAATAATTATATTCTGTTTTAGGTTCAGGAATTCTTTCAGTCATAACTGCATATTTTCCATTTAAAAGTGTACAGTTACAATAATCTGTTTCTAAATCAGCTTTTTTATATTTGTTTATTATTTCATTTTTCATTGTAATATTAATATCATTAGCATTTATACCAGAAAATAAACTTAAAAAAAATGATAATACAACGACAATTATTACTATTTTTTTTCCTATATTCATTAAATTACCCCCTAAATAACTATAATAGAAGATACAATTTAAATCTTATCCTATAATGTTAATTATTATTCAATGTATTTTTTAAAAATCTAATTAAATATAATTACTGTTAAATTAAATATTTCAAATTTCCTTAATATTATATTATGTTGATTTTAGTTAATATTATTTTAAATTTGTTGTAAAAATTGAAGTAATATTTAAATTTGATTAGTTAATTATATTTCCCAAGATAAGATTATGTTTTATTTGGGGAGAAATAACAATATGAAAAAGAAAATTCTTGTAATTTCTATAGTATTCCTTATATTATTTTTATTATTTCCTAATATTGAAAGTGAAAAATCAATTATTGTTAAAAATAAATTAGATTTAGCTTTATCTTTTAATAAAGAACATGTTGAAAGAATTGATTTTTTAAATAGTAATAATAAACTTAATTATCCTAATATTCTTTGGTGGTATGATTTGTTTGCTCCAAGTTTTGGTTCTGCAGCTGTAGAAGATATTGATAATGATGGTAATTTAGAAATTGTATTTGGTACATATTTTAATGATGAGCATGTTTATGCTTTGAATGCTGATGATGGATCTTTACTTTGGAGTTATGATACTGGTGGTTGTAACGATGCTTCACCTGTTATATATGATGTTGATTTAGATGGTGAGTTAGAAGTTATAATTCCTGCTTCTTCACCTTATAAAATCTATTGTTTTGATGGATCCACAGGAGTTGTTGAATGGTCGAGGTCTACAGGTTATCCAAATTGTATAGATTCACCTCCAGCGATTGCAGATGTAGATAACGACAATAAACCAGAAGTTATATTTGGTGCATGGTATGGAAATATTTTTTGTTTAAATGGGGAGGATGGAAGTATTTGTTGGCAGATTATTCTTGGATCAGATAGTTATTTTCAAGCAGGACCTAATATTTTAGATTTGGATAATGATGGTCAGCTTGATATTGTAATTGCTCAATATTCTGGTGATTGTAGAATTTATGCTTTAAAAGGAGATAATGGATCTGTTTTATGGTATTCAGAGCTCCCAGGTGATTATATGTATCATGGAGGATCATTTGCAGATATTGATGAAGATGGTCTACCTGAAATTGTTATAGGTTGTTATGATCACTATGTATATGTTTTAAATGGTGAAGATGGTAGCCTTGTATGGAGTTATTATGCACCTTATTATATTGCTTCACCTACCTCTATTGCAGATTTGAATAATGATGATCATCTTGAAATTGTTTTTACTTCATATAATTATCTTGGAGTGTTATCACATACCGGAAATTTACTTTGGAGTTATAATACTGGTGGTTCAATGTTTCGTGGAGCTTCGATTGCAGATATTGACGGAAATGATATTCTAGATGTGGTTTTTGGTGCTGATGATGGTATTTTAAGAGTTTTGCAGGGTGATAATGGACAGATATTATGGACTTTGGATCTTGAAATACATTATCAAAATATTTTTCAGATAGACAATGCTCCTGTGATAGAAGATTTTAATAATGATGGTAAACTTGATATTTTTATAATTGGAGGATTTGGAACATCAGATCCACCAGTTAATAATCATGGAAGATGTTATGCAATAAGTGCAGGTGAAGGAACAGGTAATGGTTGGCCTATGTTTAGACATGATATTTATCATAGTGCATATTTTGATTTTCAAATTAATCAAGCTCCAATAGCAATCGAGGATACTACTTTTACATATGTTAATGAAAGTAAATGGATAAATATTACATATAATGATTATGACTATGATGGAGAAATTGATCCAGAGACTGTTGAAATCGAAGTTTATCCAACAAATGGAACTATAATCGTTGATCAAATTACAGGAAATATATCATATACACCTAATATTGGGTATATTGGGAAAGATACATTAAATTATACTGTTTGTGATGATGAAGGATTAATTTCAAATGAATGTATGGTTAATATCTATGTAATAACAATCGATATGATATTTGTTGGATTAAATCTAAAAAAAAATTGGAATCTTATAACAGTTCCAATTGAAAATGATTGGAAGGCTAGTACTCTTGCAGAGAATATTTCTGGTTGTCTATCTGTTGTAAAATGGGATCCTGTGGAACAATCATATTGGATTTATCTACCTGGTTATCCTGCTTTTGATTTTCCATTGGTTCCAGGATGTGGTTATTTCGTTGAGATTAGTG
>JBFEOQ010000047.1:0-12277 GCA_041550515.1 Thermoplasmatota archaeon
GCTAATAATAATTTAATTAGAGATTATTAAATGATTTCAAATTCAGAAGAAAAAAATGAAAATGTATCAAATAAAAAAAATTCAAATAATATAAAATCAGATATAATTACTAATATTTTAGATGGAGCAAAATCTCAATTTCCACAGATTGCACCTGAGCTTGATTATCAAAGAAAAATAGCAGCAGATAAAAACCTTTCTTTAGAAGAAAGACTAGAAGCTTTTGAGGATATAGTTGACTCTGAGATCGGTGATACTAATCTAACCCGTGCTCGAAATATTGAACGAGAGTTTGGTCTTCGTCAGATATTTTTAAAATTTGAAGGTACAACACCAACTGGTACTCAAAAAGATCGTATTGCTTTTGCTCAAGTGATGGATGCGTTAAGAAGAGGCTATGATACAATTACTGTTGCCACCTGTGGTAATTATGGAGCCGCACTTTCTCTTGCAGCATCAATTGCAGGATTAAATTGTGAAATATATATCCCTGAAAAATATCATACTAGTAGGATCAAAGAAATTGAGGATAACGGTGCAAAAATTATTCGTGTAACAGGAGATTATGAAAACTCGGTAAAAGTTTCTCAAGAGATTGCTGAAAAAAAAGAGTATTATGATGCTAATGCTGGTGGAAATAATACAATGATTCAATTTCGAGCTTATGGTGAAATAGCTTATGAAATCTATGATGAATTACGTGATGCACCATCTGTAGTTGCAATGCCTGTATCAAATGGTACTACTCTTGCAGGGGTGTATAAAGGTTTTGTAAGTCTTTATAGACGTGGAAAAACCTCTAAAATTCCAAGAATAGTAGCAGGTTCATCATATGGTAAAAACCCTATCATTCAAGCCTATTTAAAAAATCTTTCTACATGCGAGGATTTATCTCCTGAAAAAATACATGAAACATCTGTAAATGAACCGTTAATTAATTGGCGATCAATTGATGGTAACTATGCACTCGATGCTATTAGAGAAACTGGTGGATGGGGTGCTTATTCCAGTGACAAAAATTTGATGTTTTTCTCAAAAATTCTCAGAGAGAAAGAGGGTTTGAGCGTGTTACCAGCTTCTACAGCTGGTCTTATTGCGCTTTTAGAAAAACATAATAAAGATCCATTACATAATGATAGATATGTTATTATTTTAACAGGGAGAAAATAAACTACAAATAAAATAATATTAGAGTTTTTGATGGGAAAAGTTATGCCAAAAAAACGCGCTTTGGTTTATGCAGATCGTTTTTTTAATTGTGCTGATGGAAAAACTGCTCATGGCCTTGTTAGATATAGTAAAAGATTTGATGTTAAATGTATTGTTGACACTACACTTGAAGAGGGTGATTCTGGTGAAATTTTAGATGGAATAAATAGGAATATACCTTTATATAACGATCTTGATAAAGCATATAATAAAACAAATCCAAATACTTTTATCATTGCAGCCGTCTCAGAAGGAGGTGTTTTACCTAAAGGTTATGATAAAGCAGTTAAATGGGCTCTTGGAAAAGGTCTTGATGTTGTATCTGGTCTACATCAATTTATATCAGATGATCCGATTTTTATTAAACTTGCAAAAAAAAACGGTTGTAACATAACAGATGTTAGAAAAATATTTCGTGATATTAAAAGATTTTATTCAGGAGAAATAAAAAAAGTTGAATCCAAACGCATAGCAATAATTGGAACAGATTCTGCTATTGGAAAAAGAACTATTGCTATTATTATAAATGAAGAACTTAAAAAAAGAGGTAGAAAGACTGATATGATTTATACTGGGCAGACAGGGTGGATGCAAGGTTGGCCTCATGGAATTATACTTGATGCAATGATAAATGATTTTGTTTCTGGTGGAATAGAGGGAGCAATTCTGAAGTCATGGAATGAATTAAAACCTGATTATATGATTATTGAAGGACAAGGTAGTCTAGTTCATCCTTTTTTCCCAGGTGGTTTTGAGATACTTACTGCTGGCAGAATAGATGGTTTTATATTAGTTGTCGCACCGAAAAGAAAACATCTAGATGGTTTTCCTGAATACCCAATGCCAAATCCTAAAAAGGTTGTAAAAATTGCTGAACTATTAACTGATAAAAAATTGATTGGTATTGGTCTAAATAAAGAGAATATGAGTAAAGATGATATTCAAAATGAAAAAATAAAACTTAAAAAAATATTTAATGTTCCAGTAAATGAACCTTTAAGTGAAGGGGTTAGTGAAATAGTTGATTTTATGGAGGAAGCTAATGTCAGGTAGAATACCTGATATGATTTGTTTTTCTTCCATTGAAATATCAGAACCAGTAATTAATAATAGAAGTGTTAAGACAGATGTTATTCTGGATAAGATAAATGGTGATAAATCAATTTTTAATATTATTTTAAAATATGAGGATAAAGTAAAAGATAATTATCTTCCACTTCTACGTCTTGCTTTTACAATGCCACTTTTAAATTATGGTTTATTTTCAAAAAAATTCAAATTGAATTTCTCAATAAGTAACATTGATTATCATATTTTAAACAAATTAAATAATATTTTTAGTAAAGATATTTTTGTAAATAAAATACTACGGAGAAGAGCTGACTATATTCTTAAAGAATACATTCCAACAAAAGAAAATATAAAACTTGAGGATGCTAAATCAAAAGCAGTATTTGAACCATCTAAAATATACAATGATAAAGTAATTTCATCAGATATAGATAAGAATAGCTGCGGTATTTTATCAAGCGGAGGAAAAGAAAGTCTTTTAACTTATGGGTTGTTAAATGATATAGGGTATAAAATATATCCTTTTTATGTAAATGAAAGTGGAGGACATTGGAGAACAGCTATACCTGCGTATAAATATCATAAAAAAACTGATGATAAAACTCAACATGTTTGGACAAATATCGATAGATTTTATGTTTTTATGCTTGATAATTTAAAAATAATTAGACCAGATCATAGGAAAATTTGGGCAGATACCTACCCTATTCGTCTATGTATTTTTCCATTTTATGTATTTTTGTTATTACCAATATTTGTAGATAAAAAAATCGGTAATCTTCT
This sequence comes from Thermoplasmatota archaeon, assembly GCA_041550515.1. Taxonomy (GTDB): domain Archaea; phylum Thermoplasmatota; class E2; order DHVEG-1; family DHVEG-1; genus PFL35. The sequence continues at coordinate 3,064 of JBFEOQ010000047.1, forward strand.
AATTGGTAGTGAATTTGATGATATAAGATCAAATCCAGAATATCTTGGAATCAAACATTATTATGGTATATATGATCAACATCAAGATTATGATATACTAATGAACAGATGGTATGCAAAAAGAATACCAGGTTTGACTCAATGGTCTGCACTTCGAAATATATCTGGTTTAATTGTAGAAAGAATTCTTGTAAAACGTTACCCATATCTTGCAAAATATCAACGATCATGTCATTCATGTCATTTTGAAGAGAATAAAATTATTCCTTGTGGTAAATGCTCAAAATGTATGGGTGTTTTACTTTTTTTATTAGCAAATAAAAACGATCCAAAAATAATGAACTTTAAAAATAAGGATATTGAATATTTTAAAGATCATATTGATACTTCTAAACTTAGATTAGATGATGATGAGAAAAATCAATTATTATATCTTATAGGTAGTATAAATAATACTAAACCTATTAATCATGTTGAAAAAATTCATATTAATAGTACTAACTGTGATCCTTGCTTAATACCTGAACAATTTAGAAATGATTTATTTAAAATTATTACAAACTATACAACTGGCTTCTGTAAATTAAAAAACGAAAAATGGATTTCAATAGATGAATCGAAAATTTTTAATTCCCCTTGTACTCAAACAATATCGAAAAGATTATAAATAAGATATTGGCGGAATTATATAGAATAAAATTTTGAGTGTGAGAGGTAATTATGGACAATAAAATTAATGCTACACAAAAATTACTTAAAATGGTTAAAAACAGAAAAACACCCGTGGTTGTAAATAAACAAGAAAAAAGTTATATGAGGAGAAGAAAGATTAGTACAAGTCTGTCATACGAAAGTTATTCATTTGACTCTGAGGATTAACAAATTTTATTTATTTTTTTAAAGCTTCTGCAATGATTAATATACTTCCAAGTTGCATTTTTACAGAATTACGAATTGGAACCTGGTAGAAAGCTCCTCGTTCTTGCACATTTTTTGCAAGTGATTTAATCTCTATATCAGATGTTTCCATTAGGTGACAGATCTTTGGAACACCACCTTTTATACAAATACTTTCTGCTACTCTCCATATCTGACCAAGAAAAAATAAATCAAATAGATCTTCAAGGACACTGTTTTCAAATTTCTCAGCTTTTGTTATTGTTTTATCCTCAGATTTTTCAAGTAGTCGTTTTTCATGTTCAAGTGATAATTGAGCATTTGTAATATGCTTCTTTGCAGAACTTAGAAGGATAGGGTCCGCCATATTTTCATATTCTTTAAGTTTATCTATTAGTTTTTTTGAATACTCTAAACGAGATTTTTTTCGTTTGTAGCGTTGTTCAATTATTTTCGTATAAGTTTTTTTTGATGGGTTTTTATCTTTTAATTTATGACTTAGATACATTGGAACTTCGCAATTAAAACTAAAGCCTCCAATGTTTTTCTGATACCATTCATCACTACATGCTCCACGTCTCAAAGCAGGTAAGATTAATGGATCTTTTTTTGTGTAATACTCAAGATAATCTTTTAGACCATACATTTGATAAAACCCTGGGGAAAGCATCTTTCCGAAAGGTACATCTGGCGAATTATCAGAAAGAGGTATTCTTAAGCCAGCCGAAAATTTTCTTAAAATTGGATATATATCTGGTAAATCCTCGCTTAAATAATAATATCCATTTGTAAAACCACTATGATGAAGGTTGCACAATATTTCTGGTTGTTCTTTTTCCAGAACTTCTTTAATTGCAAGGGTTTCTGGTCTTGATTGTGTCCATATATAATCTTCATATTCTATTGGAAAGGTCCATTCGTATTGATCTTCAGTTGGTTCTCTAAATGTTGATTTTGCCATTGCAGCAAATGACTCAGGCATGTTAAACCAGCCTTCATTTAATCGCATGCCTCTACGCTCAAGAATTGGAATAAGTAACCATCGCCATCCAAAGCTATTTACATCTGGATGAGTTGCTAGCCATCTGGCAAAATATGTTATAACTAAACTTCCTAATGGTTCATCGCTGTGTGGAACTCCAATAATTAACGCTGTTTTTTCATTTTCCCCTATGTCTAACATTGTTAGTGGTTCATTATTGACTGTATGTCCGATGGTTTTATGTTTTATGTTGGGCATTTCTTTTATAAAATTTATTAAATTATCTATCTCATTTACATTTAAAAATCTACTATATGTTGGGATTTCATTTAAAATTTTATGGGAATACGTTATTTCCATTTTATAGATCAACCTCTATACCAAGACCAGGTTTATCAGATGGAATAACATATCCATCTTTGTATGTTGCGCCACCTTTAACTATGTCTTGTTGGAAATCTAAAGCAGAATCTAAATCTGCATAATGAACGTTTTTAAATGCGCAAGCAAAATGTACTCCAGCTGCCATTGCACCCATTGATTCGTTCATACATCCAATCATCACCGGAATTTCTGCAATTTCTGCATAAGTATTTGCTTTAATAGCATTAGTAATTCCTCCTATTTTCATTAGTTTAATATTAATCATATCTGCAATTTCCATTTTAACTGCTTTAAGACTATCTCTAATTGTTAAAACAGTTTCATCAGCCATAATAGGAACAGAGCACTGTGCTGTTACCTCTTTAAGAGCGTATAAATATTTAGCAGGAGTTGGTTGTTCAAATATTTCAATATCTGCTCCTAGTTTTTCAAGTGTCTCTATTACTCGTAAAGCTTTTTCAAGAGTATATCCCTCATTTGCATCAAGACGAATCTTAATATTTGAACCTACTTCATTTCTTATAGCAAGTACCATCTCTATATCTTGATCAGGATCCATCCCACATTTAACCTTTAAACATGTAAAACCCTGAGATACATAACTTTTAGCTTTTTCGACCATAGTATCAACAGAGCTTAAACCAATTGTCACAGATGTTTCAATTTTATCTCTATACCCTCCAAGAAGTTTGAATAAAGGAATTTCAGCTTTTTTACCAAGAATATCGTAAAGTGCTAAATTGACACCAGCTTTTAGTGAAGGATTACCCTTTATTTTTTCTTCAATTATATCATTTATAAAGTTGATTCTCAGAGGATCTTTTCCATGAAGAATATTTTTAATCTCATTATTTAAACAATTAACAACAGTTTCTTTAGTTTCATATGTTACACTATCCGGTGTTGCACAACCCCAGCCAGTTATCCCTTTATCTGTTTCAATTTTTATGAAAACATTTATTCCTACATCTACCGTTTCATTTACAATAGAAAAAGGTTCTTTGAGTTTTAACTCAAAAGGAATTGCATCAACAGTAGTTATTTTCACAAGTGGAAGTTAACAAAATAAGGCTAATAATAGTTGCTATGCTTTTAGTATTCATCAAAAATAACTTCATCTTCAGGTTCAAATGAAGGCGTTTCAGTTTTGTAATCATTATATCCTTCTTTTGGTTGACTTTCTAATAATTTTTTGATTAATTTACCACAGACTTTGCATTTACCTTTAGAATTATATTCTCTCCACTCCATACAATTTGAACAAAACTCGTCATTACCAACCTTAATATCCATATTTTATCATATTTCCTTTTATTATTTTTATTATAACTCGATTATGATATTATGATAGGAAGATTAGTCTATTCTATTTTTTTTTTATATCTCTTATGTTATAAATAAAGTTATGTATGATAACAAAAATATAAATAAAACTTATGTATCGCAGGATAGGTTAAAATGTCAATTAAAGTTAAATTAGCACAGGGAGCAGGCGGAGAACAAATGGATAAATTCATCAAACAAAAAATTTTAAAATATTTTGAGGGAAAAAAACAAAATGGTGAAGTAACTCTTTCAATGCTTGATGATTCAGCTGTAATTGATGATATAGTATTTTCAACTGATTCACATACGGTTAAACCTATTATTTTTCCAGGCGGAGATCTTGGAAGTCTTGCCGTTGCAGGAACAATAAATGATGTATCTGTTATGGGTGCAAAAACAATTGCACTTTCTACTGGTTTTATTATAGAGGAAGGACTTGAACTAAATATTTTTGAAACAATTGTTAAAAGCATGAGTATGACTTCTAAAAAAGCTGATGTACCAATTATTACGGGTGATACTAAAGTAGTTGAAAAAGGTGCAATTCAAGAATTCATGATAAATACTAGTGGTATAGGCAAAAGACATAAACTTCTTGATAAAAATATTGATGAAATAAAAAGATACAGAAAATTTTACAATCGTTGGCTTCTTGATTCAAATATAAAAAACGGTGATGTGATTATTATATCTGGTAATATCGCAGAACATGGTATTGCTCTTATGAGTTATCGAGAAGGTTATGGTTTTGAAACAACTATAAAATCAGATATTGCCCCGATTAATGGTTTAATGGATAAAGCGTTAGATGTTGGAGGCGTTGTTTCTGCAAAAGATCCTACCCGTGGTGGACTTTCAAATACGGTAAATGAATTTAGTGAAAAATCAAAGACTGGAATAATTCTTTATGAAGATAAAATACCGATTTCTCTAGGAGTACACTCCGCTTGTGATATGCTTGGAATTGATCCTTTAGAGATTGGAAATGAGGGAAAAGTAGTTTTTGGGGTTGTTAAAGAAAAAGCTGATGAAATTTTAAAAGTAATTAAGAAACATCCTCTTGGTAAAAACGCTGCAATTATCGGTGAGGCAACTGATAAAATTAATGGTGTTGTTCTTGAAACAACAGTTGGCGGTAAAAGGAATTTACATAAACCCATTGGGGATCCTGTTCCAAGAATTTGCTAAAATTAAAAAAAAGCTATGAAAATAATAGCTCAAAATATAATCCTATTATCTACTTTTTTACTTAATGTCGAAGAAATCTATAATAAATTATATAAAATTAAAAATCATAATCTGTTAATTACTAAAAATTTAGTGGATTACATGAAAATTACAGCTTATGACAAAATAAAATCTCTTATATTGTCCATGAGATTTAAAACAACACCATTGGGTGTAATATGTGTATATGTTGGAGGTCTTGTAGCTGGTGCACCATATAACTCATTAAATCTCTTTTTAGCTATGCTTTCTACTTTTTTTATAGGGTCATCTGCACAAACTATAAATGATTATTTTGACTGGAATATAGATAAAATAAATCATCCTGAAAGACCAATACCAAAAGGAATCTTAAAACCTAATGAAATGTTGTATTTCTCTATTATATTATTTTTAATAGGATTTATTATCTCGATTTTTATAAATTTACTATGTGTCGGGATAGTAGTTTTTAGTCTTGTTATGCTTATTTTATATGAAAAATATTTAAAAAATATCGGGATCACAGGAAATATTACCGTGGGATTCATTTCAGCACTTTCTTTTACATACGGAGGTGCTGCTGTTGGAAATCCCTTTGCATCTTTAATTCTTTCGTTAATGGCATTTTTTATAATGGTTAGTCGTGAAACAATTATGGACATAAGAGATTTTGAAGGTGATAAGCTTTTTAGAAATACTCTTCCAATTCAAATAGGTAAAAAACCTGCATTATATGTTGCTTGTACATTCTTGCTGATCTCTATTGCTGCAACTCCAATTCCATATTTCTTAAATATTCTTAATATTTGGTATTTGGTGATTATTATTTTTGTTGATATTTTTTCGGTATTTATTGTATTTGATGTTTTAAAAGATATAAAAAATGTAGCAAGAGCTGCCTCAATTATGAGAATTGGGTTTATTTTAGCTCTTGTAGCCTTTATACTTGGTGCAACATTATAAAATTATTTACTATAATTAAATTTTTTGAATGCAAACTCCCATTCACTATAAATTTTTTCTTTTATTTTTTCATCAATATTATGATGATTTTTTTTGTAATTCTCATGTTTTTTAATATAATTTTCAAACATCGGTTTTGCATTATTAAAACTATTAATTTTAAATTGTTTATAGATTCCTTCTACGGTTTTAAGAGGGTCGTTGATAAATTCTTCATATTTGATTTCGATCAAGTTTTCCGTTGGAATTAAATTTTTTTCTTCAATATATTTTAGATAAAGCTTTTTGTAGATTTTAATAATAGCGTTATCTAATTTTTCTTTGTCAACATTTTGAAAAGAAAAAATTGGGAGTATGCTATTATAAAGCTTCCATGTAGAATAATAAAGAGGATATGGGTTTCTACATAAATGGATAAATTTAGCATCTGGAAACATTTCTAATATATGTTTTATTTTTGCAGTGTTGACAAGACTTTTTAATATTATTTGTCTTCCTTTGTTTTTATAGCTTATTTTTTTTAAAAAATAAATATAGTTTTTTTTCCAATCTGAAATTATATTTTCTGATACATCTTCAAAGAGTACATATTTTTTAAAATAATCTTCGATTTTATGGGGAAAATACCATGCATGATAAAATGAATATGGTGATAGGTTAGAAATTGCGTATTCTTCCTCATAAGGTAGGTATGTTTTCATTTCTAGGTTATCCATTGGTCTTTTTGAAGGTAGACTATTAGAAACAATATTATTAAGCATTTTTTCATAAGCAAGAAAAATATTTGGTCCTAATGTTTCCATTGTTGAGACGTATGATAAATTTTTATCTTTACTTAGTAAGTAATGTAAAAAAGTTGTTCCACTTCTCCAATGACCGATTATAAAGATGGGATCCTTGATTTTTGTGTTTTTTATTTTTGTTTTGTATTTCTTTTTTTCAATATATCTTAATGGAGTTGTAAATATTATTAACAGTGATACATAAATTGCGCGGGGTATATACTGCAAACTTATATGTAAGTTATTTTCGAGTAAAACTTTTATCCAATTTACAAGAGTTGTTCCAGCTAGTGGTTGTCTATTTAATATTAGAATTGTATGTTTTGGGAATTTAAGTTTCATTTAATTTACAAAATGATGAGTTTGTATAATATAAATTTTTTTATAGATTTTTATATAAAATGCCGTATTTTCAAGTTTTTAAGGGGATAGGGTTTATAGTTAAAAAATAGACATATAATGACAATTCTATTTATTAAAATTATAAACTAATGAAGCTTTTGAATTTTTTTTTTAGCTTAACTTATTTTTTTGAAGTAAAAATCACAATAATGTAATTTATTGTTAAATTTCCTCAAGTATTTTTAATATAAATTTGTATGTTTTCTCAACTGAGTTTACATGTACTTGTTCCTCTGGAGAATGAGGATATTTAATTGTTGGACCAATGCTGATCATGTCCATATTTTGATATTTTTCTCCAATTATTCCACATTCAAGTCCCGCGTGAATAGCTTCAACTTTTGGTTCATTACCATACATATCATTGAATATTTTTTTAGAGATTTTTAAAATATTTGAATCAAGATTAGGCTTCCAACCAGGATAAGAAGCTTCTTCCGTTATTTTTGCTCCTGCTAAATCAGCTGTAGCATAGATACGATCTCGTAGGTCTTGTAATGCTGATTTTATTGAACTTCGTGTACTCATATGAATAAGAACATTTTTTTCAGTAAATGATATAGTTGCTAAGTTCGTTGATGTTTCTACCAGATCGGGTATGTCGTAACTTTTTTTATCAACTCCATGTGGTAAAGCATGTATTAGATTTAGTATTTTACATTGAGATTCTTCAGTTAGAATTTTCTTTATTTTTTCAATATTTTCAAAATTAACTTTGAAATTTGGGTCAATAGGTTTAATTTCTTCGAGTATATCTTTTTCTTCCTTTTTTATTGCATCTATAAATTTATTTTTTTCTGTTTTATTAATCATGATCTTAGCATATGCTTCACGGGGTATAGCATTGTGTTTATCTCCACCTTTAATTTCTGATATATAAAATTTATAATCTTCACAGGTTTTCCAAAGCATTCTGACTAATAGCTTTATCGCATTTCCACGTTGTTCGTTTATATCTACACCTGAATGTCCACCACGCAAACCCGATACCTTTACACTTATACCACCAAGGTTATTTTTTATGGGCTGAGTTTCTATAGGTATTTCAATCTTTGAGTCACCACCACCTGCGCAACCAACGGTAAGGGCACCAAAATCTTCGCTATCAAGATTCATTAGAATTCTTCCTTTTATCAAATCTTTATCCATTGCAAATGCACCAGTTAGACCTGTTTCTTCATCAAGTGTAAATAAACTTTCAATAGGTCCATGTTTAATATTCTTATCTTCTAGTATTGCAAGGCTCATTGCAAGACCAATACCATTATCTGCTCCAAGAGTTGTACCTACCGCTGTTAGAATATCTCCTTTGAGTTTTAATTGTATAGAATCCTTTGAAAAATCAAATTCGGTGTCACTATTTTTTTCACAAACCATATCTAAATGACCTTGAAGTATAACTACTGGTTTGTTTTCCATCTCTTTAGAAGCAGGTTTAATAATAACTACATTTCCTACTTTATCTAATTTGTATTTAAGATTTTGTTTTTTAGCAAAATTTACAACATATTCACGTATTTTTTCTTCATGTTTGGAACAATGAGGTATTTTTCGGATTTCATCAAAATGTTTCCATACCAATTTTGGTTCAAGATTACTAATTTCAGACATAAATTATACTCTCCCTTATTATGAAAATAAAACATGGAAACAAAAAGTATAATAAAAGGTTTATCACAAAACGATTTATATAATACTCTTCTATTCACTCAAAAAGATTAATTGTTTCGGAGGTATTGGTTTTTATGGACTGGGGTATGAAAAACAGAATTAGTAAAATAATTAATCCAAAAGATGGACATACTGTAATGCTTGCAGTTGATCATGGTTATTTTATGGGACCTACTACGGGTTTAGAGAATATTAAGAATATGACGGATCCATTAATTGAATATGCTGATACTCTTATGCTAACTCGAGGAGCTTTAAGAAATTATATAGATCCGGAAACTAATATCCCAATTGTTTTACGTGTATCTGGTGGAACAAGTATTTTAAATGAAACTAACTTGCTTCATGAGGGTATTGTAGTGGATATTGAGGATGCTATACGTCTTAATGTTTCAGGTGTTGCTTTTTCTATTCTTGTTGGACAGCATTTTGAACGTGACACAATACTAGGTATGACTGAGTATATTGATGAATGTGAGAGATATGGTATTCCTCTCCTTGCAGTTACTGCAGTTGGGAAAGGTCTTGGTAAAGATGCAAAATATCTTAGTCTTGCTAGTAGAATGGCAGCAGAACTTGGTGCACATTTGGTTAAAAC
>JBFEOQ010000048.1:0-11318 GCA_041550515.1 Thermoplasmatota archaeon
GGTAAGACGCATAGTAGAATGCCGTTTAAAACAGAAAGGGGCTTATGGCCTACACCCAGCACGTAACCCAGCCTTCTGTCTTCAAATTTTTGACTTTTAGAATATAAATGAATGTTATTTTTTAATTAAATAGATGAAAGAGAGAAGTTTAAAAAAAGATTACCTGTTCTGAAATAATGTTTTGATGGGGAAAAAATATGAAAAAACAGCTAATAATAATTGGAATACTTATCATACTTATTGCTGTTGGATTAAGTGGATGTAATGAAAATAATGATAAAAAAGAAAATGAAAATCCTTCAATGAGAAATACTTTAATAGGTTCTTGGGAGACACACCCATATTATTATGAAAATGGAGTAAGAGTTGATGATACACCATCTACAGCTATAATTTATGAAAATGGTACAATGGCATCTATATCTATTGTTGATAATTCAACAATTTGGACTCCGTATTCAATGATTAATAATCAATTTTGTCTTGGTGAAGAACCTGATATTTATTGCTATGATGTAGAATTTTTTGATAATGATAGCCGAGTTATTTTATTAACTTACTATGAAGATCCAGAAACAGGTGTTATGAATCAAATATTTGTTGAATTGATTAGAATTCTATAAAATATCAAATTTTATAAAAATTTATAGATTGATATTTTGGAGAGTAAAATATGTCAATCTGTAAAATCTGTGGAGTAGAAGAGACTGATAATCCAGATGGTATCTGTGATTTGTGCAAATTCTCTATTATAGGTTCTGATGATATTCCACCAAATTTATAATTATAGTATTTGTTCTAGTATTTTTTCAAAGAATAGAAAACGTGTTACTATTTTCATAAGTAGTTTTATAATTGGACTATTCTATAACAACACAATTTATATAACGATATACTTGAACATCTTCTCCAACGCCAAAGCCAGCTAATACAATCCATCTTATACTATCTTCATCGTATTCAATATCTAAATTAAAAACAGGTTTCAATCCAATTAATCCAATGAAGATATGCCCATATAAAACTTCATCTTCTTCACAAATAGCAAAAATCCCAATTGCTCTTATATGAGTTCTACCTAAAATTTTTGTTTCATTTGATTCTGCAACTATTGGGATTGTAATTGTTGTTAATAGCATCATTATTACTAATCCAGATAGTATAAACAATTTATTATACATAATATTCCTCCTATATGCCAAGAGATGTCATTAGTATTTAAAACTTATTTCTAAAAATCTGAACAATTTATAAATATATTTCTCCTAAACAATTCTTAGTTAAAATAAAAAGAAAAAAAGTAGTTTTTTTGTTATAAGTTTTGGTTTAATATTTTATTCAGGAAGGGAAAATAATTATTATATCTCTTTGATATTTAATACAAATGGTCCTAAAAGAAAAGCTTTTGATGTAGCACTACCTGTTTTAAGTGTAGATCCAACAGTACCTTTTACTGATACAATTATATTTACATTTCCAAATCCAATTGGACTTTGACCATCTGCATTAGAAAATAATCTAGGAATTGGCATTAGGTTAATCGTTCTTTCTTCATTAGGATTCATGGATGTTGGAAGGCGACCATGCTCACCATCTCCAAATACAATTATTCCACCGTTTTCACTCGTATTAACAGTCCAATCAATATCCTGTGCGATTTCATCCCCAATGTTTTTAATAATTATTTTTACACCAAAACTATAATTTCCTATTTCAGTAAATACGTCAAAAAAAGAATCAAATATTGATGCCTCATTATTTGGATTACTTGCATATACATCAAATGTTGAAATTGTTGTAATCAAAAATATGATTCCTATTACTAATACTATATTATTTTTCATTCTTTTTTCTCCACATTAAAAAGTTATTTGCTAACTTATAACATTGAATGTTTTATTTTATATTAAAAATTATCCTTGATATATGCAACAAATTTTTAAAAACAGGTAATAAAACAACAAAATGTAAAAACTAAATATAGAAAAAAAGAATAATGAGATTTAGTTTTATAAATTATAGATATATACACTAATAATTGAAGAAACTATATTCTATCTTAAAAAATAGAAATATTCAAGTTATTACTGTTGTAATAGTGGTGATTATAATAATCTCTCTAATATATCCAAAATCAAATGTACTAACAGTACCTTCATATCTTAAAAAAGGTGACTTATTATTTTGTGATATTAATTCTGATTTTATTTCTGAATTAGATAGATTTAATATTATCTATCATAAACCATATTCTAGATATGGCTATAGTAATGATCATGTCGCAATGTATATAGGAGATAATATGTTTATTGAATCCAGTCCTTATCACTGGGATGAGGATAAACAATCATGGATTGGTATAGTTACTACTCATATTGGTTTATTAAACTTATGGGGTAATAATTTTACTTATGGAGTTTTAAATAATGTAACTGATGAAGAGAGATCCAATGCTATTAATTGGGCTTTAGAAAAACTTGGTGAACCTTATTCATATTTATATTGTGGTGAACTTGTGTATGAGTCTTATAAAAATCAAGATATTGATTTATGCCCAAATAAATATTTTGTAACACCTAACTCATTAATTCATAGCAAACAAATAAAAATAATTGAAGAAAAAAATAATGGCTTTTGGTATCCAATGCTATATATCAAATGGTATAGTATTTGTCTATTTGACTATATTGAGGATATATCAGAATCTCAATTATTAAAAGATGTTTTTTTAGTATTTAGATCTATTATTAATTAATGTTTAGTATTTTTTCAAAGAAAGAAAAAGTATGAATGAATCTTTGTAAAAAGAGTGGTGTGATGAATGCTTTGTTTTTTGGCATACTAACTTCAATAACTCCCCAATCACTTTCTGCAGAATTAGTATCAATAGCCTTAGCTCTAATTGTATAAATACCTTCAGAATTCCATGAGTGTGAAAAAATGATTTGTTTCCCAGATTGATTTAAACCATTTATAGTAGTAGAATTATCGCCCCAATCAATTATATAACGTATATCATCTTTATCAGGATCAGTAGTTTCAAAAGTATAACTATATTGTGTGTTTGGGACTCCTTTTGTTTCTCCTTTAATAGTAGGTGTATTTGGTGGTTGATTTTCGTATTCTTCATTTGGTATATAGAATATATTAAATACATTATTAGAAGCGGGTATTGGGTAAGGATTTGTATATGACCATACTGTTGTACCTTTTGGAGTAACTTCAAAGAATTTTCCTGGTTCTCCGCTACATATAACTGTATTACCATTACTTATCCGTTGAGCACCAGATAAATGTCTTGAGAAAAAGTTACCTGGAGGATTTGCAGTATAAATCCAGGTTTGTTCATCTGGACCATATGCTGAACCAGGTTCAAGATAATATCTGCCATTTTCATCTACTGGTGGAATTATTTCATCGACAGAAGAAAAACGACCATTTGGACGATTTTCGCCATTATTAAAAACTAGTATGTTTCCTGCTCCAAGGCATCCTTCTTCTATCCATTTTGCATCATGCTGACTAAAGAATTTTTGATCATTTGATGTACCTATTTTATATGCTGCTGGATTTCCCCATCGGTAAAGTAGATCACCTCCTTTCCCGCTTTTACCACCTGTATGACCTGCTGCTTCTTCTGTTGTTGTACTATGATCAATAATCCATATTTCATTATAATTTCTTACACTAATTAGTATTTGATCTAACTCCTTATTATAATCAATAGAATTTGTATGCATCCAATCAAGACCACGTAATGATACATAATTAATATCTATTAATTCAGGATGATCAGCTACAACACCATAATTATCTTTTGCTGGATCATAATCCTGTATTAAGTGATCCCATGCATGCCATTCCCAAACAATATCACCACTTGTAGGACCAGTTGGTTTAACTTCTATAATATGATCAGGATAGACCAAGTCACCAATGGGAGAATTTGGATTTCTTCCTGCTTCAATAGCCTCAGCACGTGTCTTGTTTTCCCAAGCAATCATAAGTATATTACCACTTGGTAAAGGCTCTATATCGTGATGGCTTTGAACATCGTTATTACAATATCTATAATCCCATACAATAGTACCATCCCATAGTATCTTCTGAATACCACCCCCTAAACCACCTAAACCAGATATATTAATTTTTATCGTTCGAAGAATAGTGCCATTACCTAACCAATAAACTGATTCTCCTGGAAAAAAGTTACTAGTCCAAGTGTGATTTACTACACCAGTATTATCGATTAGATAAGTTTTAAAAGAGGTAATGGGAGAGAATAGAATCTGACCATTAATTGCTTTTTGGGATTGTTCATAGTCTACATTAACATTTTGAGTTACATATAAAGGATTAAAACACATGCCATACAATAAAAATATTAAAAAAATAGCAAAGATTCTGTCGGTCGAATATTTAATCATAATATATCTATTATCTCACTATTAGTAGTTATAGATTTATTGTGTATATATAAATTTTTATTAAATCTAACTTATTAAAAAAAATTTTATTACCAGTTTTAGACAATATTTCTTGAAATTATTTCATATATAATAAATTTAAAAAAATAACTTAAAAAAAACAATAAAATGTTAATAAAAAAATATTAGAATTTAGGACTATTATTATAAAATTCAAATTTTATGAAAAAAATATAAATATATAATAAGAAAATAATAATATAGAGGTTGAACAAATTTTGATAAGCAAATCTAATAAAATGAATTTAACAGTAATGTCAATAATACTAATCTTAACATTATTTAATATCCAAGCTTCACCGATAACAGCGGAATCAATAAGCTGGAACGAGGAATGGAATTTTTCCAAAGAAATAATTATTCCAATAAATACAAGAAGTCAAGCTGCAAAATATCAACCTATAGATATAAAAATTGATTTTGAAAATCTTTGTTGGGCAATAAATGAAATGGAACATTCAATTCGAATTTGTTGTTGGGATGGAAATAAGTGGCATGAATTAGAATCTCAAATATATGATTTACAATCAATTGATACTAACTATATTAAATCCTGCAGTATAGTATTTTTAGTACCAGAATTTGCAGATGGAAATGAAAAATACTTTGTTTATTATTCTGATTCAGAAAAAGAACCTCCAAATTATAAAGATCATGTTCAAATCGAGGAATCATATTATCATTATGAACCAATATCTGGATATGCTCTAGAATCCTCATATTATAAGATTACGGATGGAGGGTATTGTAATTATATTGTTTCACAAGAAGGTCAGTTCATGGGTTATAACACAGGCCAACATATTACAAAAATGAATGAAAAAACAATTGATATAAAACCAAAAAATGGTGATACGATAGCATCATTTGATTTTAAATATAGTTATGGGTGTGAACTTTTTGATTATAGTTCAACTAGTCAAAAATTAATTTCTAAGGAAATTCTCCATGATGGAAATTTAATGATTGAGTTTGGAATGATAAGTAGATCTAAATTGGATGATCTTCAAACCACTGCTCAATATAAATATTATCATTCTCCAACTTCTTCTAAATCCAGAATCCATGTTCATGTTATTCATGAAGCATTAAAAAAAATATCCTTGGATAAAACAATTGTATTGGAAACCAATACTGATGGGACTTATGCATCAATCCAAGCACAAGCTGTAAAAAGTAAAACAATTGATGATTTAAATCTTGGGAAAATTTATCCATTTTTACATTATAAAAATGAAATTGGTACAATATCAGAATTTGATATAGATATTGATCCAGAATATATTCCAGACGATTTAGATATTCGGATTATAGATATAATAGATGATGTGGATTTAGGGGAAAAAAGCTGGATTTCATTTGATGAGGGGGAATCAGGAAAAGCTCATGCTATCATATTTTATTCAAATAATGTTGTAATAAAAGGAAGTGATGAAAGAGACGGAATTCAAATAAATTCTTTTGAAATGGATTATCCTCATTTACCTGGGCTAGAGAATAATATGGCAAATATTGTAGTATCGAGAAACTCATATGAAAAAGATGCTACCCTTGATACGATTATTCCTGATGATTTTATTGTTGAGTTTGATGCTGAATTTTTTACAACTGAAAATAATGGTTACAAAATTTTAGATGAAGAGACTAAAATTTTTAGAGAATTAGTTGAAAAAAAACCAGAATATAATTTAGATTTTAATGAAGATACTAGTGAAATTGAAAAGCATACATTATCAATAAATGTTCAAGGAGCTCCTTCGATTCCTATGGGATCTAGTCTTTCAGTATTGTTTGGTAGGAATTTTTCTTTTATCACTGTTGAACTTTATAAAGAAAATGAATATACTTCATCAGAATCTGCTGTTAGACTTCCTATGGAGACTATGAAAGATTTTGATAATTCAAAGATAATTAGAACAATATTACGATCATTAAAATATTTTGATTGGATTAATATTTCATTTTTTAAAAAAGCAGTATTTTCGGATATCGACGAAGGTAAATATGTAGTTAAAATTTTTAAAGAAAATTCTCTTTTTTCAGATGATAGAAAATTTATTGGATTTGCAACTGTGGATTTAACAGAAGATAAAAAAATTAATATAAAATGTCGTTCAGAGGGGCAGACAAATATTGTATTATATGATCAAAATAATAATAAAGTTGAGAATGCTGAAATTTTTTTAAAAAATAAGGATTTAATAATAACAAATGTCAAAACCAATAGAGATGGAGAAGTAGTTATTAAAGCACCAAAAAATTCAGATTATTATGACTTGCAAATATATTATAAAGGGATCTTATTGTATGAAGATTCAATAAAAATAAATTCGATATTAAATCTAAATTCTGATTCAATATCAATTAATATCAACAGATATAATGTTAATTTAGATATATTAGATAAATGGGGTTTATCTACAGGTGTTAATATAAATCCAATAATTGTAAATGATAATGGAAAAGATCAAATTATAATTAATTCTAATAAAACCTCAGACTCAAAATTTGTTTTTAATAATATCCCTCCAGGAGATTATAATATTGTTTTTAATTATAAATCATTCATATTTGAAGAAAAAATAAATTTAATAGATGATCTTAATCTAAATATTGAATTCCCAGCGGAATATAAAATTAGTATTATTACAAGAGATTTAAGAGGTAATAATTATACAAGTTCTAAAATGTTTTTATCAAGGGATAATAAAAGAATTCGTATTAATTATAATAATTTTTTTTCAGAATTAATTCCACCAGGGAAATATATTTTAGAAGTTTATGATGATGAAGAATTAGTTTTTAAAAGTAATATAGATGTGCTAGGTGATGCTAAATTTGATCTTGTAACAAATCATAATTCAATTTTTCCATTGATTATATTATCATTTTTTATATTATTTTCAGCTTTTATCATTATTTATTCTTATTTGAAAAGAAAAATTAAACCAATTTTAACCTTTATTCCAATTTTTTTAGTTTTAATTTCAATGATATTTCCTTGGTGGATAATACAAGGAACGTCAAATAATATAGAATCTTATACAACGATGTTTTTATATCCATTATATCTTGTTACAATCACTGAAACTTCCCAGATAATTGCAGGAGAAATAGCATTTTTACCAGATTTATTTATAATAACAATAAATGTATTTTTGATTATAACATTTATAGGATGTGCTTTAACTACTTTAAATTATCTTTTTAAAAATAAAATTAAAAAAATTAATTTTCTAATTTTAATAATTTCTACAACAACATTTATTATAGCAATTTCAATGTTTATATACGCAATAAATGAATTATCAACAATAACAGTTGGAGGTATTATTGGTCAAGGAAATATAGATACAAATTTATTGAACGATGGAAAATCAATTTCTTTATACTCAAATTGGGGTTTAGGATTTGGTTTTTATATATATTTATTTTCTTTGATTATAATTGTTTTAAATCTATTCTATTCATTTAAATTATATACTGGTGAGGATTTAATATGGTACAAAAAAAGAAAAAAATTAAATCAGAAATGAAAACAATTCAACATCCCCTTTTTAGCATTTCCTTTAAAAATTGGGCAAAATTATTATGTAAAAATGGGGGTTTTGATTTAAGATTTTTTTCAAGATCAATGTTTATAACAATATCATCAATTTTTTTCTCTATATTTAGATTTTTATTTAAAATTTTATATGGTAAAAAAATTAAAAATTATAAAATAGAAAGATCCCCTGTTTTTATCGTTGGTCATTGGAGAAGTGGAACAACTTATCTTCATGAACTTTTATGTGAAGACCCTCAATTTTGTTATGTTTCACTATGGCATACATTACTCCCCAATTGTTATCCACTGCTTGAGCCTATGAAAAATTTTATGGCTAAGTTTTTACCAAATAAAAGACCTATGGACAACGTTAAGGTAGAAATTGATGGACCATATGAAGAAGAAGCTGGAATTGCTGTCATTAGCCCATGGTCATTTTTTCATGGTCTCCATTTTCCAAAAAATGCAGAAGAGCAATATGTTAAATCGATCCATTATACCGGTCTTTCTAAAGAAGAGAAAGAGAAGTGGGATAAAAGCTACTATCAGTTTATAAAAACTGTATCTTATACAAATAATGGGAAAAGATTACTTTTGAAAGATCCAGCTCATACTGCTAGAATTCCTACATTGTTAAAACTATTCCCAGATGCAAAATTTATTCATATAAGAAGAAATCCATATAAAGTATATTTATCAACAGTAAAAATGAGAAATAATGTTCTTGAAAAATTAGCTTTACAAGATAGAGATAAAGAAGTTATTGAAAAACAAGTAATAGCTAATTATAAAAGACTCATGAATGCATTTTTTGAACAGAAAGATTTAATTCCAGATAAAAATTATGTAGAAATTAGTTATGAAGATTTAATTAAAGATCCTATAAAGCAGGTGAGAAAAATTTATTTAAAATTAAATATTGCTGGCTTAGAAAAAGGTTTACCAAGAATGTATAAATATTTGGAGAATAAAAAAGAATACAAAGTAAATGTCTATAAAATCGATGAAAAAATTCTAAAACATATAGAAAAAAACTGGGATTTTACAATAAAACTATGGAACTATAAAAGACCAAAATAAACAACAAAATGTAAAAAAGAAAAAAAGAGGATTTTTATTTTATATTATTTGGTTTAGTATTTTTTCAAAAATTGGAAAACGCTGAATGAGTTTTTGTAAAAAGAATTGTTGAAATAAATTATGTTGTCCAATTAATCTAACGGTATCTTTCCCTTGGATTATTATTACAGAAAAGGTTTCACCATTAAGATATGCATAAGGATATTCACCACCTTCATCAACAACTAAACTGAAATCTAATTCCTGTGTTTTAAATTGAAGTATCATATCTATATCACCATCATAATCTACATCTTCTAAAGTACTGTGAACTGGATTCGCATCAAGAAACATAATTGTACTACAGTCAACATTGGCGGCATCAAAATCTTCATCTGTTAGAATCGCAACGGGAACTATGCCCTTGGAATTAATATTTATACTGTTTGGACAACTACCAGGTTTAATATCAATAAAAACAAGAATATTTCCAGGTGGAGAACTTAATGTTACGTCTCCCCATGTCGATGGTTCAGGACCTCGACCAGTACCTGTCCATATAATTCCATCTTCTGGCCAGTAAGCGTTGGGAGAGCTACCTCGTTCAATGCACATCTTTATAGTATCACCCAAAGCTATCCCGGCTAAAGTATAATCGACTTTTAATTCAGTAGCTACACCGTTTTCCGCAGTAAAAATATAAGGAGCGGGAGACCAGGGTTGAATTGGTGGTTTCAGACTTATCATATGATTAGTGCTTCCACTACTGAAAATAGTAAAAACATCAAAGAAACTGCGATGACTGCCTGCATCAAAAGTAAATTCAACATAGCCAGGATTGGGTTCATCTACAGCCACATACAAGTACTGATCATCCCAATCAATGTATCCAGCTACCGTAAATCCTCCATCAATCAAAGTAACAGCCATACCACCATCATATTCACCAGGACTAATAACTCCATCCACAGCATGATCTCCAATATTAACAGTTGTATCATCGGTATCAAATGCACCTTCATTATCAGTAACTTTCAAAGAAATTGGATATGTTCCATCAGATGACCAACTATGCGTAGTTATGATTCCAGTGGCATCATCATAGAGTCCATCGTTATCCAAATCCCATTCATAACTTACTATGGTTCCATCAATATCATTACTACCAGAACCATCTAAAACAATACCATCACCAACCAGACCACTATACGGACCACCCGCATCAGCTGTAGGAGGCTGATTTCCATTTAAAACAATAGACCCCCAAGTAGCAACAGATGAAGCTGTCTCGCAAGGATAGTATAATGGATTTGATGGTGAGACATAAGGCCATATTTGACAATCCCCAAATGTTCCTCCATAAGAAGTATCTGATGTATCAACAACAAGTTTTATTGTATCACCAGGTAGTGTTCCATAGAGGGTGTAATCGAATTTAAATTCTGTAGCTGAACCTGTCGCCCACCAACTTGTTCCAGGAAATGGATCAGCTGCCCAACCCCAACAACCTACTGGTTTGCCGCATCTTACATATTGCCAATTTCCATCACTGAACAAAACCCAGGCATGGTAATAAGGCATAGTTCCATGTATCCCAGCATCCCACATAAATTCGATGAAACTACCTCCTGATCCCCAATTGGGAACAGGTTCATCCACAGCAATCCAGAGATACTGCGAATCCCAATAAAGGTAACCATCAACAGGTCCTGAATATGGTGATGATGGAGATGGCCATGGACCCTCTAGTTGAATATATAATGCGTCATCATATTCACCAGGACTAATAACTCCATCTACAACTGGTGGACTTGCAGCTGTAACATTAATTATAGTTATCATAGTTAGTATCATACATAGTGTTATTACGATAGTATACAGCCTATTATAAAACACATTTTTTTTCATTTATTTTTTTCCTCCCATTATTTTATTTTAAGTATTATTTATATAAACTAAAATATATAAAGATATAAAAAATATGAGAGTATAAATGAGTGATACAGCAACAATAAGGGATAAAGAAAAATATAATGAATTGAATAAACTGATTGGTAATATACATAAATCTGTTAAACATCTATTTAGATATGTAGATAGAGAAATATTCTTTTCACCAACAAATAATACAGTGAATAGTATAAATAGACTTGGTACTTCGCAAAATAATTTTACTCTATACACTGAAAAAGAGGAGGATTTTATTTACAATCAGTCTGGTAATA
>JBFEOQ010000049.1:0-11154 GCA_041550515.1 Thermoplasmatota archaeon
TAAATATTTATTGTTAGATAAAAGTTTTTAAATATTAGATTTTCTATCCACCAAACCTGCAAAGGGCCTGTGGGGTAGCTTGGTCCATCCTTTTAGCTTTGGGAGCTAGAAACTCCAGTTCAAATCTGGGCAGGCCCACTTGATTATTATAAGATTTACTTATAGTACCTAAAAAATTTAGTATCCCTACTATACCAAAAAACCAATATTTTCTTATCCATCTTATTCCTCCCTCAAATCAAAAATATAAAATTAATATATAATAACAAAATTTAAATATTCTTACTTGAAAAAATCTTATATATTACAAAATTAAAAAAACAACATTTGGAAACAACAAATTTTTAAAAAACTTGATGTCATAAAAAAGTCAAAGAAATTTTTCATTTTTGAGTAAATTTATATAATAAAATTTTATTTTTGTTACAATATGGCAAAAAGTAGTACAAAGCAAATAGAGAAAGATGAAAAAAAGATATTAAAAGAATTATCAAAAAATGCAAATAAATCCATAAATGATATAGCTAAAACCTGTGGTTTTTCAAGACAAAAAGTATGGAGAGTTATAAATAATCTCGAGAAAAACAAAACAATCTGGGGGTATATAGCAGTAATAGATCAAGAAAAATTAAACAAAAAAAGATTTTTGATGCTTATGAAAAGATCAAATAAACCAATTTCACAAGAGACACTTGATCTAATATTAAGCAGAAATTTAGCAAATGAGGTAAGAAAGACAGGTCTAGAAATTATCAATAGTATATACACAAATGGATTGTATGATTGGATAGTATGTTTCAATGCAGCTAATATAATAGAAGCAAAAAGTTTAGTAGAAAAATTTAACAAGTTATTCGAAGGATATATTTTAGAAGTACATCTCTTAGAAGAAATGTTTTCTACAGTAAACAATGGGATAGAAAATCCTGATATAAAAAAGTTAAAGACTTTTTTCAGAGTATAAATTAAAAAATTTATTAATCCTAACTTCTTTATATATCTAATTTTAATCAATTTCCATTTTCTGTAAAAAACAAAGTCTTTGGTATTAATAAAAAAAAGTTCAAATCTTAGTAGATAAATCTTATTATTAGAATCTTAAAAAAAGTGTCGATTGTATTTATTAAAAAAAAAAAAATTATTTTTTTTCAACAAAAGCAATGTTTGAATCTTTTGATTCTCTGAGTTTATAATCGTTTATTTCTAAATCATAAAGTTCCTTTTTTAATTCAATAAGTCTAAGGTCCACATCCATTTTTTTTAAAGTATCATAATATTTTTCTCCTAAAACATTTTTAAATGCTTCAATGAAAAAATAACCAGCTTTTGTATCAAGATAATTTTTGAAAAGATCAATTAAAGCTTGTATAGCTATACCCAATTCTTTTGGGTTAACTTTTTCAAAATCAGATGAAACTGATATATCTTCAATAGAATAGTTTAATGATGAAATATCACCAATTTTTATAAACCTAAGAAAACTATAATTAATTCTCAATTCTCTTAATAGTTTTTTAATAATTGCCCAAGCATAATCATTAGATGTTTTAGAACTAGCAACAATTATTAAAGAAATCAATGTATGTTGAATTATTTCTAAATTTGTCATATTTAATCCATACTTATCATTTGAATCAATCATATTTTCCCTCAAAAGAGATGAAGAACATTTTAATATCAAAACAAAGTTTAATTACTTTTTTATTCATGAGCACATTCTTAAAAATATTAATTATATTGTAAGAGTAATAATATGAATCCTCGAGATATTTTAAATAAAATAAAATGGGATAGCAATTACGATTTTAATTTAATACAGATTTGGTATCTTCATCGAGGTGCATTGAATAACACAAGAATTATAATAGGAAAAGATATTTTAGAAATACAAAAAACATTTATAAAAACTGTTTCAACAATGATACCAATGCATAGAATTTTTAAAATTAAATACAACGAGAAAACACTTTTTAAACGGAAAAGAATATTATAAAAAGATAAAAAACATGATTCATGAATAAAAATGTGTAAAATTAATGAAAAAAAAAATCCAATAAAACATGGTTCAAAAATGATAATAAAGTAATATTATAATGATTGCGATGAATAAATAACTTTTTTAACATAAAAATAAATAATCAAAGTTTTAAAAAAAGCAAACTATCTTTAGTTAAATATAAAATCTAATAACTCTTATTTGAAATTCAATATGATTATTAAACCAATCGCCTCAGATTCACTCGGTGTACGTTCAATGGCAACATATATTGAAACAAAAGAATGTAAGATATTAATTGATCCATCCGTTGCATTTACTCCATCAAGATATGGATTACCACCCCATAAAAAAGAATTAGACACTTTTTATAATAAAAAAAGTGAAATTGCTAAAATCGCGAAAAAATGTAATATCATAATAATCTCCCATTATCATTATGACCATTATGACCCTAATGAAAAAATTTACGATGGGAAAAAGATCTTTACAAAAAATATCTTAAAAAATATAAACAAATCCCAGAAACAAAGAGGTAAAGAATTTATTGAAAAAATAAATACTAAATGTAAGCTAACTTATTCTGATAATACTAAACATAACTTTGGAACAACAAAAATAACTTTTTCACCACCTTTTTTCCATGGACCTGAAAACATTAGACTTGGTTATGTAATAATGACAACAATAGAGGAAAAAAAACAAAAAATACTTCATTCAAGTGATGTTCAGGGGCCTGTTATAAAAAATACAACAGAATATATAATCAAACAAAACCCTGATGTTTTAATATTAGATGGCCCTCCCTCAATGTTCTTAGGGTGGAGATTCAGTAAGAAAAATCTCCAGTATTCCTCTGATAATCTTATAAGAATATTAAAAGAAACAAAATCGGAAATAATATTAGATCACCACTTATTAAGAGATTTAAAATATAAAGATATTTATTCAGAACCATTTAAAAAGGCTAAAAAAAGAGTGAAAACTTTCGCAGAATATTTAGGCAAGAAAAATAATACCCTTGAAGCAC
This sequence comes from Thermoplasmatota archaeon, assembly GCA_041550515.1. Taxonomy (GTDB): domain Archaea; phylum Thermoplasmatota; class E2; order DHVEG-1; family DHVEG-1; genus PFL35. Next base: position 3,027 of record JBFEOQ010000049.1, read on the forward strand.
ACAGAAAACAACTATGGGGTAAATAAAATGAGCTTTGAAAAGAGATTACAAAAAGCGATTGCAAAAAAAGAAGCGCAGATGGAAAAAGAAAAACAAAAAATTAATACATTAAAAGAAAAACTAGATTCCGGAAAAATAACAAGAGCAGAGTTTAACATAAAAAAGAAACATCATGAAGAAATAATTAAATCAATGAGTTCAAGAATGAGAGTTTTGCAGGGTGGACTAACAAGAGAAAAAAGACATCAAGAAGAAAAAGCTCAGAAAAAAAAGGATAAAGAAGAAGAAAAACAAAAAAAGAAGAACGAGAAAAAATCTAGTGCTTTATAATAAAATCTTTAAATAGATATTCAGGCTTTTTTTTTGTTACATTAACTTTCTCCACCTTAGCATGTGGTGGACCATAATGGCACCACTTTATCATTTCAGTTAATTGATTTTCATTACCTTGAAAAACTGCTTGTACACAACCATTATTTGTGTTTCTAACCCAGCCTTTAAGCCCTAATTGCTCAGCTTTTTCTTTGGTACTTGCGCGAAACCAAACACCTTGGACCCGTCCAGATATTAATACATGAACATTAGTTATCATTTTATAACCCTAAATTATGGCCTAAAACGTAGAATAGTGCGTGGGAAAGGAATTGCGTCTTTTATATTATCTATTCCACAAATCCATGTAACTACTCTTTCTACACCTACTCCATAACCACTATGTGGAACAGATCCATACCTTCGTAAATCAAAATACCATTCATAATTTTCAATTTTTTCACCCATAGACTTCAATCGCTTAATCATATCATTTAGATCTGTGCTTCTTTGCGAACCACCAACTATTTCACCGTATCCCTCTGGTGCTATCATATCGAAACAAAGTGCAGTTTTATCATCTTTTTTATCAGGTGGTTTGTAAAAAGCCATAATATCAATGGGAAAATTAGTAATAACAACTGGTGTTTTGAAATGTTTCATAAGATTATTTTCTTCAATTGTTCTAAGATCTTTACCCCAATCAATAATCATCCTTTCTTTTTCTTTTAAAATATTAAGTGCCTTAGTATATGAAATAGTAGGATATTCTGCTTTTGACATATATTCAAGTTTTTTTATATCACATTGTAATAATTCAAGTTCTCTAAGATTATTTTTTAAAACTTCTTGAATGATAAAACGTATTTCATCCTTTGCAACCTCTATAACCTCATCAAGTTCCATCCATGCAGCTTCCATTTCAGCCATCCAAAACTCAGAAAGATGTCTAGAGGTTTTAGAACGTTCTGCTCGAAACGTAGGACCCATATTATAAATTTTTTCAAGTGAAAATATTCCAGCCTCTGCATAAAGCTGCCAAGATTGCGACAGATAAATTTTATCCTCATAATATTTAACCTCAAAAAGGGTGCTACCTCCTTCACACTGATTTGGTTGAAGTACTGGAGCATCAAATTCATAATAACCTTTTTGTCTAAAAAACTTATGAATCGCCCCTACAATAGTTGATCTAATTTTTAAAATAGATGTAAGTTTTTGAGAGCGAATCCATAAATGTCTTTTATCTAATAAAAATTCAGGGCTTTGATCTTTTGTGATTGGGAATGGTTCTGCAAAATTTAAAACATTAAAACCTGTAACTTTTAGTTCAAATCCACCAGGAGCTCTTTCATCTTTTTTTACATGACCAGTAATTTCTATACTAGATTCTATAAGAGCTTTTTTTGCATCTTCAAATTCTTCATCAGAAAGATTCCCTTTTTTCACAGTTGCTTGTAAATTACCTGATGAATCACGTATAACAGTAAAAACTATATTCCCACTACTACGAGTACGATAAATCCATCCACGGATTTTAACTTTTTCATCTGTTTTTTTATTATTTAGAATATCAGAAATTTTAATCCAAGTTGTCTTCGACATAAATTAATCACTTATTCCAGGCATATAATTTAAGCATATAGAAATTACGGTAGAAAATTAAATAAAAAAATAAATATAATCATCCCCCTAATGCTTAAATATAGCTTCCTTTATTATTGGCTTTACTTTCCTTATAATAAATAAGGTTAATTATAATAAAAATTAGGGGTTAGAAACTTGGATAAAGAATCTAAACAAAACAATGAAATGCCTAAGGATCCTGTAGAAAAACCTACGGGGGAAGACAAAATCCAAGATAAGGCAAAAGAAGCTATTGAAGAAAATACAAATAAATTATCAAATGAGAAGACAAAATTTGAAATTAAAGACCCGGAAAAATCAGAAAAAAAAGAAAAATCAAAAAAAATAGTTGATCATAATCCTGATTTTAAATATATAGTACGTCTTTCAAACACAGATATAAATGGAGAAAAAAACGTTATTTACGGCATTACAACCGTTAAAGGAATTGGACTTCATATGGCATCACTTATCACTGATAAGACAGGGATAAATCGCTATATGAAAATTGGGGATCTATCTGATGATCAAATCGAAAAACTTCAAAATGCAATTGATAATATTTCACAAAGTGCTCCAAAATGGATGCTTAATCACAGAAAAGATTATGATACTGGCAAAAACATACATTTAATCGGAAATGAAATTGAAATACGTCTACGTGATGAAATTAATATAATGAAGAAGATACGATCATATAAAGGTATAAGACATGAACGAGGCTTATCTGTAAGAGGACAGCGAACCCGATCAAACAATCGCAAAGGACTAGCACTAGGAGTATCAAGAAAAAAAGAACCGAGCAGTAAATCAAAAGGAGGATAGTAACCTATGGGTAAACCAAAGTTTTCAAGGAAAATATATGAAAAACCTAGTCATCCATGGCAAGCAGATAGAATAAAACAAGAAAACGAGTTAATTAAAAAATATGGATTAAAAAATAAAAGAGAAATTTGGAAAGCACAAACTCGTCTTAGAAAATATCGTAGACAGGCAAGAGAACTTCTTGCAAAAGTCCAAACAGGAGAAACCCAAATTAAAAAAGAGAGTACACAATTACTTATGCATCTAAATCGTATGAGTATTTTACCAGTAAATGCAACTTTAGATGATGTTCTTGCACTTGATATTGAATCCATTCTTGGACGCAGACTTCAAACACTTACTTATTTGAAAGGTTTTTCTAGTACACCTAAACAAGCAAGACAACTTATTACGCATGGTCATATATTAGTTGGTGATCATAAAGTAACAATCCCCGGTTATATGATCACAAAAGAGGAAGAAGGCGAAATAGGTTATACTACTGCTTCTCCTTTAAATGATATAACTCATCCCGCAAGACCAAAAACTGAATATAAATCCCTCCCTGTTAAAAAAGAAATAATAATCGAGAAAAAACTTGATGAACAAAAAGAAGGAATTAATAACGTTAAAAAGACACAAAAAGAACCAGTTAAAAAAGATGATAAAAAAGAAGAAACAGAAGAAAAACAAATTGAAAAAGAAAAAATAAAAGAAGAACCAGTTAAAAAAGATGATAAAAAAGAACAACCTAAAAAAACTGAGGAGGATAAATAATGGGAAGATTAGGAGTTGCACATATTTTTGCATCATTTAATAATATAATTATTACAGTAACAAATCTAACTGGAGCTGAAACTTTTTCCCGCTGCTCAGGTGGTATGGTCACAAAATCTGCTAAAGATGAAGGTTCACCTTATACTGCTATGAAGGTTGCACAAACAGTAGCTGAACAAATAATTGAAAAAGGAATAGATCGTGTAAATGTAAAAGTTCGCGGACAAGGTGGTACAAAAGGCACCACACCTGGTCGAGGAGCACAAGCAGCAATACGTGCACTTGTCCGTAGTGGTCTAAAAATAGGTAAAATCGAAGATGTAACACCTTTACCTCACGACGGATGTAGAAGAAAAGGCGGAAGACGTGGTAGAAGAATTTAAGGTGAAAAAAATATGAAGGTTGATGTAAAAGAACTTAAACCTAAAAAAGCAATGTTAAAAATAGAAGATACACAACTTTATTTTATAAATTCACTAAGACGTGTTATGTTATCAGAACTCCCAAAACTTGCTGTTGACTATGTTGTCATATATGATAATACTAGTGCACTTTTTGATGAAATAATTTCTCATCGTCTTGGCTTAATTCCAATCCCTACGGATCTAAGTCTATTATCTTTTAGGGAGAAGTGTGTATGTAAAGGAAAAGGATGTCCAAACTGTACTGTTAGATACACTCTTAGTAAAGAAGGAGAAGGAACTATTTTATCAGGCGATCTTCAAGCATCTGAAAAAAGTTGGAAAATAACCGAGGATAAGATACCAATTGTCAGATTATATGGTGATCAAAGACTTATATTAGAAGTTGAAGCAATTCTCGGGCGTGGAAAAGATCATGCTAAATGGCAGTCAGTACAAGCTCCAGCATATCGTATGGATATATCAATTGATTTTAATAAAAGTATGACTGAGGAAGTAAAAAAAATAATTAATAAATTACCAGAGGGCTTATTTAATATCAAAAATAATAAAATTCTTTTAAAAGATGAAAAAATGCTAACTATCTTAGAATCAATTATTGAAAAAGAAAAAATTGATTTTATTACAATAAAACGTGATCCAACAAAAATTACATTTAGCTTTGAAACAGATGGTTCACTTACAGCAAAAGATGTAATTATTGAATCTGCAAAAATTCTTGAGCAGAAATACACAGAATTTTCTAAACAACTTAAAGCTTTGAAATAAATTAGTCATTATTTTTATTAAAGTACATTATTGTGTAATTATTCCATTTTTATTTAATTAAAGATATTCACAAAAGGTTTAATATATAATATTAGTTTTACTATTTTTTATAATAGGAGAGATAATGGGTTGCATGAAAATAAGAAATTTGAAGAAGTTTTACTTAGTAAAAAAAGTAATAAACAAACATTAAATGATAAATACAAGAAAATATCTGTATTTATAGATAATATTGGAATAAAAGATAAACCAAAACCTAAGAAAAAACCAATATTAAAACTTGGTTTGATTCTTGTAATATTCGGTATAATATGCTTATTAATTATTAACTTTGTTCCATGGTCGTATGTAATTTATGATAATAAAATTTCTAATCTTAAGAATAATGAGATATTTTATTATCCTGATAGAATAGAAAAATTTAGTAATGAAGCAAATTTTACTAGTTTTTTTGAATCTAAAGATAGTAATATGTATCTCGGTGTTAATTCATTAACTTCAAAAACAATGTCTGCGACTCAGTCGATATTAATTTATGTAATTATATTTCTTGGATTTTTTTTAACAATTATTGGAATATTAATAGCGCGTAGTAATTTCTCTACAGAAAAATATAGATTGTTAAATTGTTTTTTTGCTGTTATAACTGCTCTTATTTGCATATACTTAATTTTTATTACAGTTAAACTTATTGGTACTGAAATACTACTATTCTATAACGGTAAAGTTATATTTGATAATATTGAAAACCTGGCTTTAATTTTTATTTCTCCTTTTGTATTAATTTTTATTGCCTCATGTTTATTAAAAATTTCTACTACTATTTTAAAAATTAATTTAAAACACTTTGATAAAATATTTGATGAACAAAATAAAAACGAATCCTTTGGAAAATTGGGTTGATTAAAAATGAAAAAATCAGAATTTGCAAATTCAATTGAGATAATTATAATTATTATGTTATTTTTTAGCATAATTGTATTAATGTTAAATTCATTTTTACCAACAGTTGTATTAAATAATACAGATAATCATGTTTTTTTTAATCTTGAGAGTATGCAATATAGTCAAAATATAAATATTAAAAATTTATATAATGAATTTAACCTAATTAACTATTTATTATGGATATTTATTATTTGTACATTTATTGCATTTTATGGTGTAATATTAAATATATCTAATTATTACAGAAAAATTAGTTATTTATTTTTATCAATTGGTTGTTTTTCAATTATAATTAGTATTATCTTATGCTATTTTTTTATATCTCTAAATTTAAAGATAATTAATTTTGATGAGCTTCTTTTATCATACGCAATAATAGAACCAATTAGATATTCATATATTATATTTATAATGTTGATTATAATTTTTTTGAGCTCGATTTTATATAACATCACACTTCTACCAATTATTTTCAAGGGTTTTAAGTTAAAAAAACAGAATTTAACATTAGAAAAAACCTTTAAAAAGCCTATTGAACAAATAAGTATTACTTTAGATAAGAAAAAAGATAGTAAAGTTGATTTTTATTTCAAAAGGAAAAAAGAATCCAATAGTAATTGGTTTTCAAATAATTTAAATAAAATTAAAATAAATGAAGAATTAAATACAAGTTTTATAAAAAAAGAAAAAAATGATTTGGAGCTTGATTCTAATAAAAATATTAAACATCCTACCGATAAAAAAACTCCCTTTTCAAATGGTTTTAATAAAGAAAAACCTAAACATATAAAGGATGAAAAAAACGAGGTTGAAGTTTCTAAATCACTAGAAAAAGCTTTGTTTTCAGCTGTAGATAAATTAAAAAAAAAAAGAAATAATAATACAGAGAAGAATAAAGAAGAATAAACAAAGAAGATACAAACTTATTCTGATTATCTTTTTAAAAAAAAATAAAATAATTCTGCATTTTTCAAGATCATTTTTTCAAAAGGAAAGACTAATGTTCCCACTATTAATATATTCTAAAAGATTTGGGCTTGTAGGGTAGCTTGGTATCCTTGTGGCTTCGGGAGCCATAGACTTGAGTTCAAATCTCAACAAGCCCACTTGATTATTAGTTTTATTATTAGAATTACCCTCAATTAAAGCAAGATGCTCCTGTAGTTTTATCTATAAAAAAGCACTAATATTTATATTATGCTCTCTAGCTTTTTTAATAATATTATCATTAACTAAAAGATTTAAATGTTTTTTATTCATAAGCATATTATACTCATAAACTTCAATATAAGATCTTCTCAGGGAAAACAACATAATGGTTCCCTTAAAATGTCATTTAATATACATAAAATATATATTCTTAAGATAAGAGCAGTGTTTTGTTAATTTATTTCTTTGATTATTTAAAATTCATTTTATTGACTAAAATAAAGTAACCTATCCTTTATCCAACGACATTTTCATCAAATATTTTATATATAGAAATAACTTATTTTTAAAAAGTTATGATTTGTAAAATATGTGGATTAGAAGAGACCGATAATCCTGATGAAATTTGTGACATGTGCAAATTCTCTATAATAGGTTCTAATGATATTCCACCTAATTTTTAATTTAAAGTATATAGTTTAGTATTTTTCCTATGAAAGAAAATAAATCTTGGTAAAAATTTATTTTACATTTTGGGTATATTTATATAATTAAACGCTATTTTGTTGCATATGGCTAAAAATAGTGCAAAGCAAATAGAACAAGATGAAAAAAAGATACTTAAAGAATTATCAAAAAATGCAAATAAATCCATAAATGATATAGCTAAAACCTGTGGTTTTTCAAGACAAAAAGTATGGAGAGTAATAAAAAATTTGGAGAAAAACCATACAATATGGGGATATGCAGCTGTTATAGATCAAGAAAAAATAAACAAAAAAAGATACATAATGTTAATGAAAAGAACAAACAAACCAGTTACAAAAGATGCATTAAACCATATACTAAATAGGGAGATAGCAGATAAAGTAAGAAAATGGGATATAGAATTCATAAACAGTATTTACATAAATGGAAAATACGACTGGCTACTGTGCTTTTCTGCAAAAAATATTAGAGATGCAAAAAATGTAGTTGAACTATATAACCAAGTATACCCAGATTTAATTTCAGAAATAGATTTACATGAAGAAATGTTTACAGTACAAAGCTCTGGAATAAACAATCCTGAAATAAAAAAATTAAAGGATTTTTTCAATGTCTAAATTAAAATACAACAAAATGTTAAAACCTCCTAATTCATTATAAAAATGATAAGTAGGGGGGTATTGGGTTTATTCAGTGGAGGTTGAAGCCACAAAAACCCAATACAAATGATAAGTTTTTTTTAAATATGAATATTTCATTATATTTATAAATCTTATTATTAAATATGTAACTAGTGTTACTTATAAAGGCTATTATATTACAAATTTAATTAA
>JBFEOQ010000050.1:0-10667 GCA_041550515.1 Thermoplasmatota archaeon
TACTATCACTAAAGTTCCAAATATAAAAAATCTGATCACCATCTGGATCTGTTGTGATTGCTGTATAAGTGTATTTAAGTCCTTCTTTGCCTTGCTGTGGACCATCAATAATTGGAGAGTTTGGTGGTGCATTAATATACGTCCAAGTAGTATCACTTGCTGTATCTTCTTCACTATCTGTTACAGTTAATATTACTGTGTAATTACCAGCACTTCCATAGTTATGTGTAGGATGAGGATCACCACTAGATGTATTACCATCTCCATAATCCCATAAATACTCATATGGTGGAACTCCACCGGTTACCGTGCTATCAAACTCTATATCTTCCATAATATTTCCTTCATAAGGACCATCTGCATCTGCTAATAGTTGTGTTTCAGAGGGTATTTGAAAATCATATACAGAGCTTGCAGCTTCATTTCCTCCAAGATCCATTGCCCAAATATAATACATATATTCTCCAGTTATCCAATTTGAAATGTCAAAAGTAATTTTGTATAAATCCCCTGTTAATTTAACCATTTCATATTCATTAGTTTGTTGTAGTGGGTCTGTAATTATTACTTTAACTTGTTTTACTTTCATATTATCAGTTACTTCAGCATAGATTGAAAGATCATCTTCAATAATCTGATGATAAACAGATTCAATAGATGGTGGTTCGTCATCATTTATTTCAAGGACCCCAAAATCATCATCATATAATTCTGTTGAAATTACTGTTGAATAAGCCCATACTCGTACTCTTCTTTCAAGCTCAAGCACTTCTGGGCTGGTTGCTGATATTTGAAACTGAACTTCATACAGTTGTCCTGGATACATACTTGGAAGATACCACTTCAAGATATCTCCATCTATTATAGGTTCAGTTGGTACACCATTTATCTGGGCACCTCCTGCATATTCTATACCATTTGGAAGTGTATAATAAATAATACAATCATCAGTCGGTTCTTCAACATTAATAATATGAAACATCTCCCTACCATCACCATCCATATCTAACGTGGTATGAGGATAGATAAAAATAGAACTAATCATAGGTTTCTTCCATATATTAATAGCATGTGTAATGAAACATGGGTCTTCAGGATAATTTAAAACTTTTAGATTCCCAGGGTTAACAGAATAAGTATCATGACTAACTATATTAGCATCATTATGTTGTGTATGACTATCTGCTGGATTTGAAGCATCATAATCTGGATCACTAATTATGATTTGATTAGTGACATTATTCACAGCTTGTAAAGTAACAAAATGACCACGTTCAGGAGTATCTAATCTAAGAATTATAGTACCACTAAAATGCATCCAATTAGAAAGATTATCCATTGTTATATTATTTGTATCATATAAAATAACCTTATATTGTCCAATTAACTTGGAATTGTTTATAAAATTCCAAGAACCAGCTACAATATCTCTAACATTAGTAGTACACTTACCAGATGTTCCGAGAAAGCTCGCTGCTAAATCCTCAATTAGTTTTGGAACATTACCTGCTGCATGATCATCTGATATACCAGAATATTTTGTCACAAGGTCACAACTATCCTGATTATCATCGGGGTAATCATTTTTCTCATGCCTTGAATCTATATACCAAATAGCATTTGCTGTAGCTGTTGGACCACAATAATACCATTTAACTAAATCATCGCCTGAAGCAGATGACTCAAGCTTAGCATTATTACCTGAAGCAATACAAGTATTTCCAATAACAATATCATCTCCTGATGCAGTTGAATCAACTTGTTGATTCGGGCCTGCATCAATTTTCTGCCAACTATCTTGTCTCTGGTCAAAATCTGGCATTTTATTTGGAGCATAATTGTTATATGATGGCATTGAAATCCAATTTCCTTGGAGATTCAAGTTATTAAAATCATTATTTTCTAATGAAAATATCTTTTTTTCATGATTGGTTTGTATATTTTGACTAAGTCCAATAAAACCAGAAGTTATGAAAAACAAACCTATCATTATACAAATTATTTTTTGCATATTATTTTCTCCCCAGTATTACACATTGATAAACCTGTATTTAAATTTATATCATATGATAATTTTATATTTAACAAATGTTACAATTTATAGGATTAATATGTAAATAAATATTTTAACAAAACAAAAACCTTAATATAATTTTATATAAAAAAGAGTTAAATGTGATTATAACATCTTGGTGTTTTGAGATATACTATGAGTAAGGCATTGTTTATGAATGATTGTTATTTGAAAGAATGGGATGCAGAAGTAATTAGTGTTTCCAAGGATAAATTTATTGTATTAAATCAAACTGGTTTTTATCCTAATGGAGGTGGTGTAGAATGGGATACTGGCTTTATGACTAGGCAGGATGGTAAACGATTTACAGTTGTTTACACTGGAAAGTTTTCGGGAAATATTAGTCATGAGGTAAATGAGAAAGGATTAAAAAAAAGGGATTATGTCCATTGTCAGCTTGATTGGAAACGTCGATACTTGCTGATGCGATATCATACTGCAACTCATGTTCTTAGTGGTGTTTTTTTTAAAGAATATGGTTTAAAGGTGACCGGGAATCAACTGACTACGCAGAAAGGTCGTCTAGACTTAGATATGGAAGAAATGGATGTTGATCTCATTCAAAATGCAATAATGCAATCAAACGAAATCATTCAACAGAACCTACCTGTAGAAATTTATTATTTATCCCATGAGGAGGCAAAAAAAGATACTGATTTATTTAAGCTTGCAATGGATTTTCCTCATAATTTAAAATCCTATCGTATTGTAGATATTAAAGGCTTTGATCGACAGGCAGATGGCGGCTGTCACGTCCGCACTCTCAATGAAATTGGAAGAATTCATTTTAAAGAATCCATAAGTAAAGGACGACATAATAAACGAGTTTATTTCACTGTTGAATGATGAAATCATAATATAATTCTACATAATTATTCTCACTGATAGTATTTGAATTAAGATAATCAATAAAAAAACATAGATTAATTTTATAAACTAATTAACCTTGTAAAATTGGGGGTTGAGAAAGATGAGAAATGATATTAAAAAATTTTTTGTATTTTTTTCTATTCTTATTTTAATGGGTACATCGGTTGTATCTGCAAATGATTTTGTTTTTCGATCATCAGATAAAACTACACTTAGAGATTTAATAAATAAATGGAATGAAATTAGAGATAAAAGAGATGAGTTACATAATTTATTAGAAAGTTATGGTGTAGATTTACCAGATCTAACAGATGAACAAAAATGGAATATTTGGTCAACAGTTTTGAAAATGAAAATGAATGGTGCAACCAAAGATAAAATTAGAAATCAAGTTAAGTTATTACTTGAAAGTTATGGTTTAGAATTACCTAATCTGTCTGAACAAGATAAAAAAGATATAAAACAATGGATTAAGAATTTGCTAGAGCATGAATATGGTTTTGTTTTTGTTGAATTAAGCGAAGAACAGAAAAAAGAAATCAAACAAGAGGTAATGAGTTTGAAAAAACAGGGTTTAACACGTGAACAGATTAAAATTAAAATAAAAGAATTACTACAAAACGAATATGGATTTGTATTTCCAGAAATATCAGATGTACAAAAAGAAGAGATTAGAACAAAAATAAGAAATATGCTTGAATCAGAATATGATTTTGATTTACCAAACCTAACTGCTGAACAAAGAGATGTTGTTAAACAAAAACGAAAGGAAATTAAAACACTGCAATTTGAGCTTGGAAAAATGTTGAAAAATGCTGATAAAAAAACAAAATTACAGTTTTATTTTTATGTTAAAAAAACCATGAATCCTACAGAGCGAAATGAAATATTTTATTCAAATTCTATTTTAAGGATATATAATAAAATATTGGATATCATAAAAAATCGAGTTAAATTTTTATTTAATGCTGGTTAGAATAATAACCTAACAATAATCATCAATATTATGATTACCGCTTGCTTAAAACTTGGTTGAATTATATATGAATCTAACCTCAATTTTGAAAAAAAACTTAGGATTATATCCTAATAAAGTAGGATTGGTTTGTGATGGGAATAAATATACATATCATCAATTTCTAGAGAGAGTTGGAAGATTAGCAAATGCTCTTATTAAGTTAAATATTAGAAAAGGTGATAAAGTTGCAATTCTCCATAAAAATTGTCATTATTTTTTAGAAAGTTATTTTGGAGTTATGCATATTGGAGCAACCCTTGTTCCATTGAATCATTATTTAATCTCAAAGGATTTAGCTTTTATCCTTAAAAACTCAGAATCTAAATTACTTATTACGAGTATTGATTTTTCTAAGAAAATTAATGATATAGATAATGAATTTGGAAAAAACATTAGAGTTGTTATTACTGAAAATGAATACGAGGATTTAACAGCTAATTCTCCTGAAAATATACCAGATATTAATGTCGATGAAGAAGACATAGCACAGATATATTATACCAGTGGAACAACAGGTAATCCAAAAGGAGTTATTCTCTCACATAAAAATGTGAATATACATTCAAATAATTCAATTACTGAATTAAATTTAGATAAAAATGATACTTGGCTTCACGTAGCTCCTCTATTCCATTTAGCAGATGCGTGGGCAACCTGGGCAATCACAAAAGTTGGAGGTACTCATATTTTATGTAGAGAATTTAATACTGATAAAATATGTAAAATTATAGAAGAGGAAAAGGTAACAATTACTAATATGGTACCAACTATGTACTATCGTTTAGTTAATTACCCTGAAGTTACCAAACATGATTATTCATCACTCAGAGTTCTACTAAGTGGTGGAGCATCAATTTCACCAGACCTCGTTTGTAAAATTATTAAAATCTTTAATTGTGATTACATTCAAACCTATGGAATGACAGAAACCAGTCCATTTCTTACTATGTCAATATTAAAGAAACATCTTTGCTCTCTCCCATATGAACAGCAATTAAGATACAAATCAACAACAGGCAGAGAATTCTTAGGAGTCAAATTGAAGGTTGTAAATGACAAAGGAGAAGAAGTAAAACGTGATAATAAGGAAGTTGGAGAAATAATAGTTAAGGGAGAAACTATTTTTAAAGGATACTGGAAATTACCAAATGAAACAAAAAAAGTTTTCAAAGATGGTTGGTTTTATACAGGTGATATGGCAGTTATTAACGAAGAAGGGTATATTACAATTGTCGATCGTAAAAAAGATATGATAATAACAGGGGGAGAAAATGTTTTTTCTATAGAAATAGAAAATATTTTATACTCTCATCCAGCGGTATTAGAAGCAGCAGTAATAGGTGTTCCAGATGAAGAATGGGGTGAAATGGTAAAAGCATTTGTTGTTCTAAAGAAAAAAGAGAATTTAACTGAAGGCGAAATAATAAAATATTGTAAGGGAAAAATTGCTAATTATAAAATTCCCAAATCTATAATTTTTTTAGAAAATCTTCCAAAATTAGGATCAGGAAAAATATCTAAAAAAATACTTAAGGAAGAATATTCTAAAAAGTAAAAAATTAATAAATTGATATTCTCACCGATTTATTTAAATAAAAATTCTCTAACTTTTAACTGTAAAACGAAGTTTATAATCTTGAATAATCAATATGTGGGTATTTATGTGATATAATTTTGGGTATTAGATTTATCAAATCCTTTAATTATCTCGATTGGTGGGAAATTATTTAATGGTCTCCAACCATAGTTAGGATATACTAAATTTGGGAAGAATTTCTCTATGTTTATACTAAGTTGAGTAGCAATATGTCTCTCTCCAAAATATTTTTTACTAATTTCATATGTTTTTTGTTTTGTAAATTTTTCATCTAGAAAACCTAATGAGTGAATATATTCATGTAATAATAAGTGAAAACCATATGGTTTTATTAGCTTTGGATTTGTGTTAATTATCCTCCTTAATGGTGATTTATTTATTACAATTATATTTGAAGAAACTGGAAAATAAGCTCCAATAAAACCATTCAAACTTGATCCTAATTCCTGAAGTCCTAACATTAGTCCAGCTCTTGAACGCTTTTCCAATTTGTTTACTACTTCTTTTACTTCTTCAAAAGTATTTATCAACTGATCTTTTACTTCTTTTATTATTGCGTTTTCGTCCATTTAAATATAATAATTAACTTATGTTAATTAAAGTTATGCATTGGTTTTAAATAAACTTCACTCAGATCATATCTCTAATTTTCAACGAGTAACAATGCTACAATTTTTACAATAGTGTATCTTTTAAAAATTTTTAGGATAAATAATTAAAAGCGAGAAATTAATTATTGAATAAAAAAACTACTTAATTTTATCGTTTATAATAATCTTTTGATGGATGAATTGGTTTAGTCTGTCTAATGAATGTACCATCATCTAGATCCTGAAAAGCTTTTTGTAATTCTTCTTGGGTATTCATAACAATTGGACCACCCCAAGCAACTGATTCATAAAGGGGTTGTCCAGATATCAGGAGGAATCGTAGGTTTCTTATTGATTTTACATCAACATTATGCTCTTTGTCAAAAAGTATGCATTTGTGTGTTTCAACTTTGATATTATTAAATATGCCCGATCCATTAATTAGATAAGCAAATGTGGTATAATTATCTTTTGTTTGATAGATAAATTTACTATTATTTTCTAAGATGATATCATAGTATACGACATCAACAATTAGATCAGAAACAGGTCCTTGTATATCATTATATAAACCTGCAATTATCTTTATTTCTTTTCCAGATTCTTTAATTATTGGAATATCTTGTTTTGTTATATCTCGATAACGAGGTTTCATCATTTTTTGATTTGCAGGTAGGTTGATCCAGAGTTGAAAACCTTGCATTAATCCCTCATATTTTATTGGCATTTCTTGATGGATAATACCTCCACCTGCTGTCATCCATTGTATATCTCCTGAAGAGATTATTCCTCTATTACCAATGCTATCTCCATGTTCAACTTGACCTGAAAGCATGTAGGTTACTGTTTCAATTCCACGATGTGGATGCCAAGGGAATCCTTTTATATAATCCTCTGGGTTATTGGATCCAAAATGATCCAATAGTAAGAAAGGATCGAATAGAGGAACCTCAGGATAACCAAAAATCCGATGTAGATGTACACCTGCTCCTTCAAGTGTAGGTTTTCTTTTAAAGATCTGATTCATTATATATTCTCCTATAATAATTAATTGTTAATGGTATATTCCATTGATATTAATTGTTTTAGTTAAAGTATTAATAGGTTTGGTGTTTTATAGAAGAAAGTAAAACACATGAATATCTTTATTGGTAGTAATATTCTTGTTTTATATTAGAAAATCATCATTATGAATTATAAAGATTTAGTATTTCGCATTTATTATGATGTTTGATTTTTAACAATATTTTTTCATTTTTCTTTGAGTCACTGTAATGAATACAGAGTTCTGCGGCTTGTCGTAAATCGTCTTCATCTTTTTGCTTCTTTAAAAGTGTAATTGGACTCCCAGTTCCAATAACTTCACAAGCAATATCTTCAGGATTTTTTAATTCGAGTAGCATCTTATTCTCTTCTTGATTTCTCCCAACAATCACTTTTGCTCCACTTAAAAGTCGAAAATGTCTCCCATACTTTAAAAGTTGAATATCTTTCATTGAATCTTCCTCATTATCTAATGATTCTTTCAACCTTTTTGCAAATTGGGGATCAGTTAAACGACATCCACCAGCTGGGCAAGGAAAGTTCTTGACACCTAAAGTTTTTGCCAGTTCAATTTGAGGGAGACGTCGTCTACCCTGAATAGATAGTAGTTTTTCTCTATCGACTAACTTTTGCTCTTCAGGAATTGTTATAGCTAAGAGCTTTGCAGATAGAGGTCGAAGAATCAATCCTTTTAACCCTGATTCTTTTTCAATCAGATTCATAGCCTGTTTATGCTGAGACATTGGTCGTTGATCAAGAACTTCACCAGTAAAAATAAACTTAGCTCCGATATCTTTCATGTATGCTTTTGCTTTTTTAAACATGTAAATTCGGCAATCGATACATGGATTCATGTTTCGCCCATATCCATGTTTTGGATGTTTAATCATTTCTATATAGTCGTCTCCAACAGAAATTATCTTTACAGGAATATTGAATTGTTTTGTGACTTTTCCCGCTTCATGTCTACATCCTTTTCTTGTACATGTGCAAAATGGTGTAACAAAATTCATAGCGATAACATCGTATCCTTGGTCTATCATTATTTTAACTGCGAGAGTACTATCTAGACCTCCGGAGAGTAACCCTATTGCTTTTATAGAACTATTTGGAGACATGATCAACAATCCTTTTTTTCAATATCTTCATTCATACTCCCAGATCGATATCCTTCAAGATCAAGAGTTATATAAACGAAACCTAATTTATGCATGAATGAAATTATCTTTTCCCTTAGGCTTAAGATAGTTTTAAGTTGTGAAATTGGTACCTCTATTCTAGCAATATTGTTATGAAGACGAACACGAACCTGTGGAGAAATCTTTCTTAAAAAATCCTCAGCCATCTCAATCTTTTCAAGTTTTGGAATAGTAATTTCCTCACCATACTGAATCCTAGACGCTAAACAAGCATTGGAAGGTCTATTCCATATTTCAATACCTAAAAATCTAGATATATTTCTAATCTCTGTTTTTGTAATGTTTAATTCAGCCAAAGGATGCCAAATACCTTCTTCATTACAGGCTAAAATACCTGGTCTATATTCATCATTAACATCATCAATATTACATCCATCCGCAACAATTCGATATCCATTTTGTTCCGCAATTTTTTTCCATGTTTTTGCTTCATCTTTTTTACAATAATAACATCTATTAATCGGATTTTTAACAACATCAATATCAAGATTATGGGGAATAAGTACATGTTTTAAACCAAGATTAGAAGCAATTTTCACTGTAATTTTTTCATCAAACTTAGAAAAAAAAGGTGATGTAACAGTAATAAGTAAACTATCTATTTCTGCTTGTTTTGCAGCATATGCAAGGAGTGTACTATCTATTCCTCCAGAAAAAGCAACTGCAATCTTTTTCTTTTCTTTGAGTTTTTTTAATAATAAATTATATTTATCAATATCTTTGTTCATTTTAATCAAAATCCAATATATTTTGCATAAAGAGATTTTGCAATTTTTTTGTCATTTGTACCTATAATAATTGTTCTACCATTTTTGAAAATATTCAGTTCATAACCAGGAATTTTAAATCTTAGAATTAATTTATGATAGTTTATTTCTCCAAGTTTCTGTAATTTTTTTCCTAAATCCTCAAAAGATATCTTAACCTCATTTGCTGGTGTAATTTGTATTGCTCCTTTACCACATAAAGAAATAATTGTTTCTTTTTTCTTTGCGTTTAAAAACTCGAAATTATGTTTCCCGCAACATTCACAATCATTTCTTTTTTTAATTGAAATATTATTAAAATTATGAATCCAGACATCATAGGTTAAAAGATTTTTGTTAATATTTTTGCCAAGGATAATTTTTAATGCTTCAGTACTTTGAATTGAACCAATAATTTCTGGTATTGAGTTTAATACACCAACTGTATCACAAGTTGGTAAAGATCCAGTTTCTGGAAGATTTTGTATTAGGCATCTAAAACAAGGGGTTTTATATGGGATTATATTCATGGTTATCCCATAAGTTTCAATAGCTCCGCCATATATCCAAGGAATATCATGTTTAACACATGCATCATTTATTAAAAAACGAACAAGCATATTGTCTGTTCCATCTAATACTACATCCATGTTTTTGATGATTTTTTCAATATTCTCATTATTAACATCGTCAGCAATTGATTCTATTTTAACTTCTGAGTTAATTTTTCTTAATCTTTCAGCTATCGTACCAGCTTTTGAAGATCCTATATCAGATTCTTCAAAAAGATTTTGTCTTTGTAAATTATTTAATTCAACGATATCCCTATCAACAACTCGTAAATATCCAATACCTGCTCTAACTAAATTATTTGCAATATTAGATCCTAGAGCTCCACAACCAATCAAGACTACTTTACTATTCAAGAGTTTTTCTTGTCCTTCTATCTGAATATTCTTTAACAATATTTGTCTACTATATCTTTCATTCACTAGCATAGATGATACCTTCAATAAATTCTTCAGATTTCATAATTCTACAAATTCTACATATTTCTTTGATAACTACCTTATCATTACCTTTAATAATTTTAAAGGTAGATTTCTTAAACTCCTTTAAAATTCTATCACTAGATATCTCCAATATTCCTCTTTTTCCTGACATATATCGAGAAACTGCGGCTTCTGTTATTCCTAACTTATCAGCTGCTGCTTTTTGAGTAAAATCATGTGTTTCAATTAAATTTTTTACAAATTCCTTTCTAATAATAGGTAAAACTTTCCAAATAATTATTTCACAAGGAACTTTCATAGTATCTGAACGAAAAATATAAAAATAACAAGAGTATATATACTTACCGATTGGTAACACATAAAAAAGGTTTCTTTTATGCCAAAAAATAGTGTAACGCAAATACAAAAGGATGAAAAAAAGATACTTAAAGAACTTTCAATAAATGCACATAGTAGTATTAATGAAATTGCTAATAAATTAGGTTTTTCAAGACAAAAAGTATGGAGAGTTATAAA
>JBFEOQ010000051.1:0-10311 GCA_041550515.1 Thermoplasmatota archaeon
CCCCACTTTTTTCACTTTTAAAGTTCTTAAAACATAAGTTCTATACTTAAATGTATATGAATATGCAGTCTATATCAGATATCGCTATATCTTTAAAAATCCTACAATTATTATTGATAAGTTAATGATAACACATATGAGAGTGGGGGAATCAGCTTTAATATATTTTATGCCTATCTTAAAAATCTCTCTAAAACAACCATAATATAAGCTCCTCCTGATTTCTCTCATTCTCCTATACTTTCTATATTTAATTTATGAAAATTAAATTCTTAAAAATGAAAATTGATTTTTAAAAAAAAATTAAATTTTAAAATTAGTTATATTAAAAAAAAAAATAAAAGAATAAAATGTTAATTTTATATATTAGATATAACCTGTTTGGAATTTTCCTAGGATAATTTTGTTACCAAGTATTCCTTTGTAATCGTTTGAAATAATAATTAATTCCTCTGAATTATAGATTTTTATTCCAAAGGGATTTGAGGTTACATATATGATTGAATCCACTATTATCTCAGTACTGTCCTCTTTTTCATCTTTACTCGTAATCTTTCCAATTATAAATGCATCCTGCCATCCTACTGTTATTTGAAATTCCTCTGACCATTCACTTTCGTAATCGTGGATGTCCTTTGCTTTGGCTTTAACTGTATAAACACCTTCATTTTCCCATATATGACTTATTAATACTTGATTTTCTGATGGATAAGGTCCTTCCCAAACACTCTCGGAACCATCACCCCAATCTACATAGAAGTATACATTATCGTAATTTGGATCATCAGATGAAAAGTTGAAATTACATACTTGATTAATAATTGCTGATTCGGGTCCATTAATAATAATTGGTTTATCAGGGGGATTAGTTATCTCTATATTTATGGTTGTATAATCAGAGCCATATGCTCCACTGCTATCTTGAACAGCTAAAGTAACGGTATAGGTTCCTACTTGTGCGTATTGATAGTTGAAGTTTTGTTCATTTGATGTGTTTCCATCTCCTAAATCCCAATTAAATGTATAAGGTTCTTGTCCATCTGAGACAGTTGAACTAAGATGTATTTCTTCCCCTACTATTGCATTTACTGGTTGAACTTGTATATTAACCGTTAATGAACCTGATTCTATTGATATAGTTCTTGATTGAGACCATTGTGATTCATCCCATTTGTCACGAGCTTTTACTCTTACTCCAAATTCTCCTGAAGTTACCCATATATGTTCTGCAAATTTAAATGGAATCCAACCTGAATCTGTACCATCTCCCCATGAGAAAAAGTATTCTAAGTTATCATTTTCAGGATCTGAAGCACTTGTAGAAAACGTGTATTTAATTCCTACAGACCCCGATGTTGGTCCTGATGGTCTTGAAGGTTGATTTGGTGGTGTATTTCCCATTGTTACTGATTTTGAATTTGACCAATCTGTTTCAGATCCTGCTAAATCCTTTGCTTTTACTTTTACACCAAATGTACCTGCTTCATTCCAAGAATGATCTGCTGATATGGATACACCAGAATCATAAGGACCCAGCCATTGACTAGTAGTACCATCATCCCAGTCAAATTTATAAAACAATTTATCTCCAGCGTTTGGATCAGTTGTTGAAGCACTATAAGTATATACTGTTTTATGTATCCCATCATCTGGTCCAGTAGGAGCAGATGGAGTATTAGGTGCATCACCTAAACTGATTTGAATTGTTTTTGCTGAGGACCAACCGCTTTCTGTACCTATTTGATCTTTTGCCTTTACTTTAATATTATATGTACCAATTGAATCAAATGAGTTATCTATCTCAGCAGTTTGACCAGATGGATAATAGTCTGTCCAAGCATCTACATCTCCATCTCCATCAAAATCAAAACCATATTTTATTTGATCTCCATTAGGTTCTGTTGAGCTTGTTGAAAAAGTATAAGGGATACCTACATATCCAGAACTTGGACCAGCGGGTTGTGTTGGAGTTGTTGGAGGATCACTATTTGGTAATTGTGGATTCGCAGCTGTGGTTTCATCGACATACATATTTGATTGAGCATAAACAGTTGCAATTACTTTAATATTACTCATAGATATATCAGTATAACCACTCCAAGTATCTGAATAACTTTCAGTTGTGCTGCTAGAAACTTGAATATTTTGATTTATTGCGTAATTATTAATCATTGCAAACTTGTATGGAAGGCCATCATAATCATCCCATCTAGATGTTATTTCTGCTACATATACATGTAAGTGTCCGTTATATGTACTTCCATCATTATTTGTTACATCAACATTAACTTGAATTTGTCCTCCTCCTAGCCAATATGCATCTAGATCTAGATCAATATCTGCAACAGTTCTAGCGCCACATGAGTTTATTGCATTTATATAATTATTTGTACTTGATTGACCACCAACAACATTTGTAAAACCTCCATCAAAACATACTGTTGGATATGAGCCAATCCCAAGTTCAAGCCTTCTGCTATTTGCATAAGTATTCATATCACATACAAGTGCAACATAATGAAAATCATACCCCATATTATATACTTGATTTAAATAATAAGCTGCTGACGGGCAATACGGACACCATGTAGCTGTAACTTGTTCTCCTAAAACAGTATGAGTAAGCAGGTTATTACTAATATTGTTTTCTTGTGGAATATTTTCTTGAGTAAATTGGGCTTCAAATGCTGGAAATAACGTCGTTATAACAAAAAAAAGTGTTATTCCAACAACTATACTTTTTTTATAATTTTCCATTTTAATCTACCTCTTACTAATATATTATTTTTTTCCCCATTATTTAATAATTTAATCTTTTATTACAAAAGATAATGAATTATGACTATTTATTTTTAACGATTGTTAAGATGATAGTTGTTAAATTTGTTATAATTATAAAACCATAATTAGGTTATAAGGTTGAAATATCAAATTCTAGAGATTCAACTTTTTGGAAATATTCTCTTAATTGATTATAAAATTGAGGATCTTCATAATAATTATAAAGCTCTGGATTAACCTCTATTGAAAAAGATTTATTTTCTTCTTTTGAAAGATTATTTATTTTATATGTTGCATTTAGCCGCTCTGTATCAAATAAAACTGTTCTATTTTTTGATAAAAAATCGATATTAATAATTATTGTATCCAATTCATAAGCCCATATATTTTTTATTTCTCCTTTTATGAAATAAGATGCTTGAGTACTCATGTAAATAGGATGATAAAAACCTGGTTCGATATGATATTCATATGTATTGTCACATGTGCATCCAGTAGACCATTCAGTAGTTATATTATAACTTAAAATCTCAACTTTTTTAGAATTATTATCATTATTTTGGATTGATTCATTACATCCGCTAAATATAAAAATACTGAAAAATAGTAATATTATTATGGTATTGATTTTATTTTTCTTAGATATAACACTTAAAAAAAGTTTTATTGAAGAGAAAAATTTAAAAAAATAAATTATTACCAAGTTTTTTTGTCACCTACATATCTGATTTATATTTATTATATCTTGATTCAATTCACCTTTTTTAAGGTTTATGATGATTTTAGGTTATATAGTTATTATATACATTTTTTAGTTTAAATTTTTATTGAATGTGAAAACGAAAATATTGTGGTTTTAATTAATATCCACTTTATATTTCTTTTAAAAACAGATTGCTTAAATTTATTACTTATTAAATATTTGATGATTGAAATAGAGTATACTATATTATAACTTATTTTGGATATCTCCCCCACAAATTATGAAGTAACTTTTTTAAATTATTTGTTTGTTTGAGTATTATTTGATATAAAAAAATTGTACTTATATTTATATGAATAGCGTATCTATATTGCTTATAGTTATTGTTTTAAAAATAGTTTTTTTATATTATTTTTATAGAGATGGGGGAAAATAGGTATTTTTTTCTCTCTATCAATGCTTGGCATCTCCAAACCATATGTGTAATTATATTGATGGTTTCCTTTTTCTCCCATTCTCTCCAAATCTCATTTTTATTTAAAATATAGTTTTATTTAGGTAAATCTATGTGTTAAAAGCAATGATATTAAGAAAATTGTTAGAAAAAATAAAAAAAATTGTGTTATGGATTATAATTGTAAATCAGGTAGATCAAAGGCTCGAACTTTTGATGCATATCCGAAAAAGAATGTATGACTTTGTTTTTGTTCTTTTATACTACTAGGTATTTTCATATAAAATCCTTTGAATTTTGTCATCATGCCGAACTGTTGTCCTTCTATTAATCTGTAGAATTGTAATTGAATATCAGGTATTAAGTTAATAATTAATGTTTTACTATTTGTTGTATAACCTGCTATTCCTATATAATACCACAAAGAAAATTTTTTAATTATGGAGATATCTCTTTTAAGGTTTAAATCGAATATAGGTCCATAACCATTACTTAAAATGAGTACTCTTTTTTGAAGTGGTCTCATACTTATTATATCCAATATTATTGATATTATTTTGTTTTGGCCAAATTTTTCTCGTAGATTTCTTATTATATCTGTAAGATTTTGAATATCTGTAAATGTAATTTCTTTAAAAATTTCTTCAATAATTTCATTAAAAGCAGTGATATCATTTTCATTGACATTCATTTGTTTAATTATTTGACTACCATCATCATTAAAAATGCTATATTCTAATGTTATTGTTTTATTTTCATCTTCTTTAACTATAGTTCCTATTACACTTGTTGCTGGTAAAGTTAATAGTACTAGCATTAATAAAGTAATAATTTTTTTTATATTTTTCAAGCTATCACCTGTATCTTAATAATAATATAAGTATAATTCTATATATTTATAGTTTTTGATTTAACTACGTTTTATCAAGAAAAAAATATAACGGTTTATGGTAGAGGTATAGGAATCTGGATCATTTCTTCTGCCATTAAATAGACATAACTTGAAAATCCAACAAATATTGTATGTGAAAGTTGTGGAATCGTTCTTTTTTGGAATAAATAAATACCTAAAGGTCTAAACATAAAACCTACCTGTGAACCCCTGTATAACTCAATTGATCCTGAAGTAATTATATCACTACCTCTTATTACAAAAGTTTTACTTTCTGCACCTGTTTTTGAAGCATGAGTATAAAGCCAAAGGTAAAATAAGTCACGCATTATTTGTAATTTTGAACTTTTAAAGATATTAATATCACGACCCCAACCTTGACTTATTACTATTGTTTTTCTTAGCATCGAAGGATTGTCTAATAACATATTATAAATCAGATCAATAATTTCTTCAGTTGTTATATCACTTGTTTGTTCAAATTCAAGTGTTTCTTCTAAATATTTTTTCAATAGTTCAATATCTTTTTCATTTTGTGATAAAGTTGATGTTTCTTCAATTTCTATAAGACTATTTCCTTGTGTTTCTTCTATTATCTTATGAGAAGTAGCTATAGGGTTAAATCCTATTCCTATAAGCGTTAAAATGGTAAGTAATGCTATGCTTTTGATTAATAATATTTTTTTCATATTTGAAAATCCTCCTTTTATTTTATGTTTATTTAACGATTTTTTGTTATATAAAATAATATGAATACCTTATATATATATTTAACTGTTTTTATCATTATAATTTTTATATTTTTTGTTGGATAACTAATATTTTATCTGTCAATAATGGTGTAAAATTCTAGAAGAAATATCTAATATTTTGAAATTTGTTGAATTTTATCTAAAGTTGATTGTAAGATGTTTTGATAAAATAAAAAAATAAAATATTTTAACGAATTTGTTGGAGTACATTATTAATGTCTTGTAAAAAATGTTCTCCTTTATCAGTTGTTTGATAAACTTTTCTGTTAAGGTTTTGGTCTTTTGCTTTTATGAATTTTTTTTCTAGTAAAAAATTGAAATATTTAATAAAATGTGTATAAGAAATGTTTGCATCATATAGTAATTGTGTTTTCTTTGATTCTTTTTCAGCTGAGTATAGTATTTGAGCTATTATCTCGCTTTCGCTACGTTTATTTGCAAATATCATCCTCTCTATCTACTCCCCCAATTTTTAGATGATTTTTGGTAACTTATCATATTGTGATAAATATTTATTAATATTTGTCCAAAATAGATTAATAATAGCGGTAAATTATGTGTATGTTTTAAATTATTTTGATTTTTGACTATGTAAAAAAAAAAGATTTTGTATATCTGGTTTTTTTTTATTTTTAGTTTTTTCTTTTTTATAAGATATGTGTTGTAAGTTTCTATTGTGTATGTTTTATTAATTTATTAATACTTTCTAGTAGTTGTTCTCCTTTATCAGTTGTTTGATAAACTTTTCCTCCCGGGTTTCCATTTTTTTCTTCTATGAATTTTTTTTCTAGTAAAAAATTGAAATATTTTATAAAATTTGAATAGGATATATTTGTCTTATATAGAAGATGAGTTTTTTTTATTTTATTTTTTGCAGAAAATAATATTTGAGCTATTATTTCACTTTCATCTCTTTTATTTCCAAAGATCATTTTTTCTATTTGCTCCCTCTGCTTTGTATGTGATTTTTGGTAGTCGATTAACATTAGTTAACTGTTTATTAATATTTGTCCAAAATAAGGTAATTATGATAGTAAATTATGAGTTTATATTGTTAGATTTAAATGATTTTTTATTTATTTAAAATATTTATGATTTATTCATTTTTATTTAAAATTATTTTAGCTTTATCTGTTAAATATGGTATTTTACTTCGTCCTGATTTTTTTATTATTATTAAACCTTTTTTTGCTAGATTATTTAATTTTTTACTGAGGGTTTTTCTATTAATTGATAATTCATCGCTTATTTTTTTAAATTCAACTAGTATGTTATTATCATAGTATTTGTTGATTAGTTTTAGGATTTCGTAATAATCTGGTTTAATATGTATTTCTTCTAGGTTTTGATCTTGGATGGGTATAAGTTCGTTTTTAATGATAGATACTTGTTTTTGATCTAAGCATGATGTTTTTATGTTTAGTAAAAATATTGATTTGGTTTCTGATATTATCTCTGTTACTCTATATAGGTATTTTATAAATTGGTTAAAGGAGAAATTTGAGATTAAATAATCTACTCGGTCAAGTAGTATAACTGTTTTTGTTTTTTTGTTTATAAAATTTTTTATTATTTGTATGATTTCGTCTAGTTTTTTTTGTTTTAAGATTATAGTTTTAATTTTTTTATTGTTAATTGTATTATCGATATATTGAGAGTTGAAGCGTGTTATATATAATCCTTTGTAGTTTTTTATTTTTACTAGGTTTTTGAATATATTGAATAATGTTTCATATTCTTCATCTATTGAATAGTAGCTTTGTCCATCTTTTAATTTCTCTTGATTTTTAGGTGTGTTTTTTAAATTATTATTTTTTTTGTTGTTTTTTTTATTTGATTTTGGAGGTTTTTTGGACATATTATCCTCATGTTTTACTCGATCTTAACTGTTCTCTTGTATATAAATGTTTTAGAGTGAAGTTTTTTCAATATTTTAAAATTATTCCTCTTTATTTATTTTTAAAAATTAAAAATATTTTTAGGGAAAATATCTTCCCCTGTAGATTTAAGTTTAAAGGGTTTTATTAGGTTTCCTGCAATTGTAGGAATAGTGGCCCAAGGGCAAAGGATGTGTAGTCCTTTTGTGCTTTATTTGCTGTAACTCTAATTTGGACTCTACCTAGAGCTATTGTTAATGGTAATTTTACTGTTGTTTCAGTGTTTGCGAGTATAGTACCAGAAGTTTCCCCTCCGTAGAAGATAAAGTTACCAAGTACGTCTATTGACCAGTCGCAATCATTGTTACCTGCTTTTATTGTTGCTGTGATTCTGAATCCTCCATTTACTTGTTTTATTTCTGCTTGATTATTTTTTATTATTTGAACTTCTACTATATCTTCGTCTATATGTCCTTTACTATCAATAACTAATAATTTTACGTGATATGTACCTTCTTTGTAAAATTTATATGTAGGGTTTTGTTCCTGAACAATATTTCTTCCATAGCAGAAATCCCAGATGTAGTAATAAGGTTCTAATCCACCTGTTGCCTCTCCTTTGAATAAAATTTCTTCTTCTGTGTTTCCTATGTATGGTCCTCCAGCGTGAGCTGTTAATTTATCTTTATAGATTTCAATAATTGCGCTATCTTGGGCGGTAGCTCCTGTACTATCTGTTACTGTTAGTATTAAGTTGTATTGTTTCATATCTTTGTAAACATGGATAGGGTTATTTTCATTTGATGTTGTTCCGTCTCCTAGATCCCATTTATATGTATATGGTGGTTCTCCACCTTGTGCTGAGCCATAGAGTTGTACTGGGCTTTTTATTAATCCTTCGTAGCCTCTTAGATTTTTTGGATCTGCATTTGCTGATAGTGGTGTAGCAGCTGGTGATACATGTACTGTGAAGTATGCGAAATCCATTAAGTATCCACTTACTCCTGCAATATAGTAATTATATACTGTTACACGTAAAATAATATCATAGGTTCCGGGTGAATTGTATATATGGATGCCTTGTTTTGAAAAACTATAGCTTCCATCATCAAATTTCCATTTGTATTCTATATCTGCTGGGTCGATTGGTCCGTTTTCATCATAAGCAAAGCTATCTGATGCATCAAAATGGATAGGTTGGCCTACTATAACATCTAAAGGAGATACAGTTGCAAAGGCATCAACTCCCCACCATGGGTCGAAATGAACAAGTCCTATTACGTCATCTCCAAGGCCATTTGCTATTCTACCTGTTATTGCATCATATGTATAACCACTTTTGGGGCTACCTGGACCATCATCTTCACCCCACCAGTTTAAAATTGCTTCTACTATGATACTTACTTGATTCCATATTCCTATGTTTAAGCCACAGGGTGCACCTAGATAGTTATAATGGATTTCAACGTTATCTGGTTCACATCCTCCAGATGAGGTTATGATTATTCCTATTCTTCCACTTGTGCTTTTAGCCCAGGTTATTCTATTATGAACAATGGTTGTATCATCAGTACATCCATCTATCTTTATTCCAATATATGTTTTTGTTATAAGGTTATTTGATATTATAGCTGGAACACAACCGGTTTCTACATTATGATACAGAATTGCTACAGAATTCGGACGATCTGCTCCACTGAATTCAAAACCATCAATTTTTACTGCTATATTTCCTGTACCAGTGATATCGTTTCCAACTAGAGTTCCACCATAGGCTAAAATAATTGGAATCCAAGATTCGGTGGAACCATGAATTGTATAACTATTTCCATTACCAGGTAACACTATTAATGGTTGGTTATAACCAAGCATTTGCAGATCTTTATTGATAACAATTTGTTCTACATATACACCACCAAGAACATGTACTGTTCCACAGGGGCATAATACATCTACTCCTTGTTGTATACTATTAAAGGCATTTATACCCCATATGAGGCTTGGATTATATAGATCGACATCGTTTTGGCTATGCCAGTTATCATCTATCCATACTTCTTCCACACAGGGTATTACATTAATTGGTATTTCAGATTGATCATTAACTGTTATGCATGCAAAACCTGAGGCGGTTGCAACGTTGTTTGCATTACCTCCTTCCTCTTCAGCATAAACAGAGAAATAAAGTGTTACTTGTTGGTTTATATTTAGTGTACCCAGGTTCCATTCAATTTGATGATCAGTTTCATAATCTGCACTTGGGCTTGCATCATAATTATAAGTTAGGAAAGTAGCTAGATAATCGGTTACTTGAACATTTTCTAAAACATCATCTCCATCATTTTCTACTGTTATTCTGAAATCTATATCATTTCCAAAGTAAATTGTTAAGGTATTTGTCCATTGTCCTGTATATGGATTATAAACTTCTTTTTCAATATTTATACTTGGATTAAGGATAATAGTTACAGTTTCAGAGTCTTGATCTGTAACAGGGCTACCTGCTGGATCCATTGCCGTTGCAGTTGCAGTGTTAATTAAAATAGGATTGTGTTCACATGATGCTACTATCGTTTTTGTTCCAAGGGTGCTTTGGCCTGGGGATAAGGTTGTTGTTCCCAATGTTATTGATCCTAATTTATCATCAACCACAATCACACCAGTAAGAGTAACATCACCACAATTAGTAATAGTGTATGTATAGGTAATTGTTTGACCAACAGTAGCTGAACCAATATCAGCCTGCTTATCAATATCAATGCAAGGATTATATGTTACAGACACAGACTCACTATCAGTATCAAAAACATCACCACCAACAGGAGGAGTACCCGTAGTAGTAGCAGTATTCA
>JBFEOQ010000052.1:0-10302 GCA_041550515.1 Thermoplasmatota archaeon
TGTTTCAGTTACTCCAAAGATACTTTAACTTCTAAATAATCTCTTTTTTCTTTAAAATCTTAATTTTTTTTAATTTTATTTGAGTAATTTAAATAGTTAATCAATCTCGACTATATTATCATAATAATTTTGTGAGATTTACTAAAACAAGTTAGTTAAATATGACAAGTTTTTACTATATTAACAATTGTTTATTTAACAAATTTTTAGTTTAAGAATCTAAAATGTTTAAAATGTTTTATAATTAAAAAATAAAATAATTATATAAATAAAAGAAAATAAGTGAAAAACATAAATATTAGATAATACATTGCATTTAACACGCGTTAATTAATATGGAGATAAAAAATGAAAAAAATATCATTTTTCATGATAGGTATCCTTCTTATTAGTAGTATTGCTACAATAAGTATAGGAATAGATGCAGATGATAACATACTAAATACAACAACCCTTTATGTATCAAAACCAATAGCTACAGAAACAGATAATTATATTAAAATAAATATACCAGAGGCAGAATCACTTCTACAAGAAGAAGGCAACCCGATATTACCTGTTATTACAAAGGTTTTTACATATCCAATAGGTACAATAATAAAAGATGTAAATGTTGATTTTAATGTTGAAGAAAAAATCTTAAATAAAAAGATACAGCCTTCTCCAAAACCAATACCTCTAACAAGTATTAATATCCAAGGTATCTCAACTGAAACTGTGATAAATCAGGATATTTATGAAAGCACAGATTTGTATCCATCAGATCCCTTAATAATATCAAAAAATGTTGGAATGATGAATGGTCAAAATGTAATGATACTTAATGTAAAAGTTATACCTCAATATTCACCAGCAAACAATATGATATATTTACCAAAAGATGAAATCAAGATTACTGTTGAATATAAACTCCCAGAAAAATATGATACACTTAATACTGAAGATTACAAAATGGTGATTATTACAATAGACGAATATGAAGCAAAACTTCAACAACTAGTGGATCATAAAAACAATATAGGGATAAATACAATGATAAAAACAGTTGAAGATATTTATAATGAATATCCAGCTGGTAGAGATGATGCAGAAAAAATAAAACTTTTTATATATGATATGAAAGAGACATATAACATTTCATATGTACTTCTCGCAGGTGGTAGAAAAGGTCAAACACTAAATTGGCATATTCCATCTAGAACAGTACATAATGATGATAACTGGGAAGAAGGATATGAAAGCGATTTATATTTCGGTGATATATACAAATATGACGAAGAATTAGGATATGTCTTTGAAGATTGGGATGATAACGAAAATGATGTATTCGGTGAATTCTCAAGATTTGTAGGTAGATCAGATAGACCTGATTACTTCCCTGATGTTTCAATAGGTAGAATACCATTTAGACATTCTTTTGAAATTCAACCAATGATAGATAAAATAATTAATTATGAAACTCAATGTGATGACTCATGGTTCAAAAAAGCAATAGTTGTTTCAGGTGATACATTCCCTCCAAGCCGTGGTGGAGCAGTTGGATGGTGGGAAGGAGAAATGGAAACCAATGTTACAGTTGATTTACTCGAACCACTTGGCTTTAATGTAAACAAACTTTGGCTTTCAATACCTGGTGCCTGGACTGGACCACAAGATGTAACAAATGCAATAAATGGTGGCGCAGGTTTCATGCACTTTGCAGGACATAGCAATCCTGCCTCTTGGGGAAATCATCCTCCTGATGATACAGACCATGAATTTTTCGATGGAACCTCAATATCTGAAATGTTAAATTATGATAACAAAGATCAATATCCAATAGTTGTTCTAGGAGGATGCCATAGTACACAATTCAATGTAACCTTAGCAAACATACTCCAAGGTATAAAAACATATGGAATAAAAGGATATTTCTTTGAAAGCCCATTCAGATTTTATTATTACGAATGGGTACCCCGTGATATGAGCTCAATGCTTTTACTTAGAAGAAACGGAGGAGCAATTGCAGTTATGGGAAATACAGGTCTTGGATATGGTTATGTCAATGAAGGAGCATTATCTGGACTAGGTGGTTGGATTGAACCAAGATTCTTCAAAGAATACGCAGAATTTGGCATAGATATATTAGGAGAAGCACATGATCAAGCAATAACCGACTACATAAACATAATTGGAAATATACACAGAGATCAAATAGATAGAAAAACAATAGAAGAATGGGTACTATTAGGCGACCCAAGTTTAAAAATGGGTGGTTATTAAAACTATAACCATTTATTTTCTTTTTTAATTAAATAAAAAATTTTTTATTTTATTCTTATGTAAACAAATTATTAGAAACATAATAGTCAGAAAAATATATATTTATTAAAATTTACTTCAAAATTTGAATAATTTTTTATATTAATTAATTATTTTGTTGTATATGGCAAAAAATAGTGCACAACAAATAGAACAAGATGAAAAAAAGATAATTAAAGAATTATCAAAAAATGCAAATAAAAGCATAAATGATATAGCAAAATCTTGTGGTTTTTCAAGACAAAAAGTATGGCGGGTAATAAAAAATCTAGAGAAAAACTATACAATCTGGGGATATTCAGCAGTAGTAGACGAAGAAAAATTAGATAAAAAAAGCTATATAATGCTTGTTAAAAGAACAAATAAACCAGTCTCAAATGAATTAAAAAATAAAATAATAAAAAGAGAATTTGAAATTAGAGTAAAAAAAATTGGAATTGATATAATAAATAGTTACTTTACACATGGAATGTATGATTGGGTAATAATTTTTAATGCACCTGATATGAGAGCAGCAAAATCAATGATAGAAATATATAATACAATGTATGAAGGAGGATACATATCAGATATAATATTGCTTGAAAACATGTTTTCTGTAGTAAACTCTGGAGTAACAAATCCTGAAATTAAAAAAATAGGTGACTTTTTCAAAATTTAAAATTTATTTATTTTTTAAAAAAAAATTATATGCGTAAATTTAAGATAAATATTTTTATTTATGTTGTCATTTAATATCACATAGGGTTTTGAGGTATAAAATATGAAGGAAGGATATATCCAACTAAAAATATCAGAATTAAATGAAAAATTCAATAAAATAGATCAAATGTTTTCTTTAGAAAAATCAAAAATTGAATTACTAGAAGAAAGAGTAGGTGGTCTAAAGGAACTTATTAAAAAAATAAAAGATTTAGAAAAATTTAAAAAAAATATTTTAAAAGAAATTAAAAAGGAAAATGAAAATATTATCTATAAAGAGATAAATAATATTTCTGAGAAAATACCCAAATCTGCAGGAGAAATAATTAAAAATAAAACAAAAGAAATCGATGTTTTTTTAGGAAAAATGAAAAATTATGAAGAAAAAATAAAAAAACAAGAAATATTAATTACTAACCTGGAAGAAAAAATCAATTATTTATTAAAACATAATGAGTATCTAATGATGAAACTAGTAAACAAAGTTGTTTTATCTGATAGGGAAGTAAATGAATTAGATAAAAGATCATCTAAAAAATAAAAAAATATATTCATGTTTTATTACAATTAACCAGTTATTTACAGTTAATATATATTTTTTACTTAAAATCTACATAAATCCTTTTTTTCTTTTAACCATATTTCTTTAGTTTTGTAATCTGGCATTACCTTTCTAAGCAGAGTCCAATATTTTTCTGAATGATTATGTTCAATAAGATGAGCGAGTTCATGAATACATACATATTCAAGTACTTCATCTGGTGCGAATAATAGACGTGTAGAAATATTTATATTATTAGAATGAGAACAACTCCCCCAATTTGACTTGTTATATTTGAAAAATATTTTTCCTATTTTTTGATTAAAGTATTTCTTATTAAGTTCTTCAATTTTATTTTGAAGTTTAGGTAGTCGTTGTTTTGCAATGCATCTACTGATTAATGAGGATATATGTTTATTTTGTTGATTTTTAGAAAGATTATTTGATATAGATAGATGGATGGTTTGCCCTTGTAATTTTGCAGAGTTGTTCTTTTTATATTTATACTCTATTTTTAGAGTATATTCATCTTCTCCAACTATTAATTTCTCTCCATTCTCGTATTCTCTTTGTGTTTCTGGTTTAAAACAATGTGGGTTGTTTATTATTTTCTTCTTTGCCCATAATATCATTGATTGAATTTGTTGCATTTTTTCTTTTTGACTTAAAAAATTAGGTACTCTAATATTAATATTTGTCTTTCTAATTGAAACACGTGTATTCTTCCTATTCTCAAAATAAATTTTTATCAGATATTGTATTCCATTAATATCCACAGTTTCACTTATCATAGAACTTCACAAATTTATGTTCTTCTTAAATATATAGCTCAAATGAAAATTTTATCAGAATATAAGTCAATAGTAACAAAAAATTATATTTTAAGACTCTTAAAAAAAAAGAAAAAAAAGTTTTATTCAATATCTACGTGATGTCCTTCACTTTGTTTCTTTTTTTCTTTTCTTTTCATAACTATATCTAGTATACCATTTTTGTAAGTTGCTTTGGTTGTTTTTGGTATAACATCACAAGGTAGAATTAGATTTTTATGGTATTTTCTATTAGGTGTATCTACTTTAATTTCTAGAGTATCTCTTGTGATATCTAAGTTTATATCCTCTTTTTCCACACCAGGTATTTCTACTGTTATTGCAATATTTTCGTCTTCTTCAATTATATCTGTTAATGGCTCTCGTTCTTCGCTTATTACAGCTTTGCCTGTTGGTGATTGTTTTGGTTTGTTTCCAAAGTCTTCTATTCTTGGTTTTCCATCTGGACCTATATTTATTTTATAGCCATGAACTATTGATTTTCCTGGTTGTGCATTTGTAAACATTTTCATCATTTCTTCAGCCATTCGTCTAATATCATCCCTCATCCGATCATCAAAAAATTCTTTAAAG
Source organism: Thermoplasmatota archaeon (assembly GCA_041550515.1). Taxonomy (GTDB): domain Archaea; phylum Thermoplasmatota; class E2; order DHVEG-1; family DHVEG-1; genus PFL35. Next base: position 4,948 of record JBFEOQ010000052.1, read on the forward strand.
AAATCATCATCAAAACCGAATTCGTCAAATGGATATCTTCGTCTTCGTTTTCTATCTCTGTTTTCATCATCTCCATACATAAGTACTTAAAACCTCCTTAAATATGATTTTTTTAACACTATTTTGTATATATTCTATTATTTAATATTTTCCTATAATTAATTTTTAAGATCATCTCTTAATTCTTCTAATAATCTTTTTGCTTTGCGTGATAGATTCTTTGGTGTTTTTATACGTATCTCTACATATAAATCTCCAGTATTTCTCCTTCTTATACTTGGCATCCCTGCATTTTTTATCTTAAATATTTCTCCATTTTGCGTTCCTTCAGGTATTTTAAGTGTTTCTTCTTTTCCAGATAATGTTTCAACAGCAATTCTTATCCCTAAAGTTGCATCTATAAAGTTTATATATTCAGTTACAAAAAGATCATTATTTCTTCTTTTAAAACGAGGATGTTTTTTTACATGTATTACAATATATAAATCTCCTATTCCTCCTGTTGATGCTTCTCCTTCACCTGCTAATCTTAATTGAGATCCATCATCAACACCAGAAGGGATCTTTAATTCTATATCACGAGTTTTTTGAACTAACCCTCTTCCTCTACATTCTGAGCATGGTGTTTCAATAATTTTTCCTTGTCCTTGACAACGGTTACAAGTTGTTACTTGTGTAAACATCCCAAAAGCAGTACGACTAGTTTGTCTCATTTGACCAGAACCATTACATTGTAGGCAAGTTTTTTTATCTGTCCCAGGTTTTGCCCCAGATCCATTACAGTTATCACATGTTTCTGTTCTTGGCACCCTTATCGTTGTTTCAATTCCTTGAAATGCTTGTTCAAGATTTATTTCTATATCATATCTTAAATCAGCACCACGACTGTTTGTATAGCCTCTTTGATTAAAACCTCCCATTCCACGTCCAAAAAACCTTTCAAATATATCATTAATATTAAAATCAAAACCCATACCGCTGAATATATCACCAAAATCTGCTCCTCTAAATATATCTTCTTGGGTGAATTGCTGATCTATTCCTGAATGACCATACATATCATATAACTGTCTTTTTTCATCATCGTTTAGTACTGCATATGCTTCAGAGATTTCTTTGAATTTTTCTTCTGATTCTTTATCTGGGTTTTTATCTGGATGATATTTTAATGCTAATTTACGATATGCTTTTTTAATATCTGATTTAGATGCTTTTTTATCTATTCCCAGTATTTCATAGTAATCTTTTTTTGTCATAATCATCATTTGAGTTTTACTTGTAAAATAATAACTAGTATTTGATTTTTTAGATAAATAGATTCATTATACTATATAAAAAATCTCCAAAAATAAATGTACATATAAAACCTATTAGAAGTGGTATCATAAATGGTATTTTTGGTGTAACCCATATCTCTTTAATTCCTTGTTTTTCAAATTCGTTATATTCTTCCATAGTATCAAAATCTTTTGGTCTAATAATTAATTTTGTTTTTCCATCTACTATTTTTTCAAGGGGCCATACAAATTTTTCTTTTGCTGTTTGTATTTTCATCTTATAACCTAGAAGTGCATGTGGTAGTTTAATGTTTTTTTGTGTTAGATTAAAGATTAATAAAAATATTGGTACTAACATAAAAATTATTAGTGAATCTGAAAAAACAGTCCAAGAAGCTGGCATAAATGATCGCCCCCATATTGGGAAATGATTTAAATTTGGTTGAATTGGTAACAGTATAGTTATTGCCATAATTGCCTTGGCATCCGCACCTCCAAAAAGCAATCGTATTTGATATAATAAGTATACAAAACCTATCATTATTGGAATGAAAATAAGAATCAATATGTTTTCAAAACTTATTGTAAAATATTGGATAAATATTAATATTAGTCCAATAAAACCCATCATAACCCAAAGTATGTTTGATGCTCTTCTTGTTTTTATATCTGTATAGGATGCATAAGAGAGTATTATTACTCCAATAATGAATCTTATAACATCTAAAATAGTTGCAATATCATTCATTTTTGCATGGTAATAGAATCAATATTATTAAAATAATGATTATTTTTTTAGAATGTATAAAAATATCATTTGAATAAAGTAGAATTAGTAAAGAATTAGTAAAAATTTAGTTTCTATTCAAAATTATTATTTAAAGTCGTAATTAAGAGATTAGAAATATATCAAATATGAAATTTTTGTCTATTAAAAAACAATATAACTGCTTTTATAGAAACTTTTATTAAATTAGAAACAATTTACATATACGGAAAATTGGGATGCCTAATAAGAAGTTATTAATGTAGCGCATCTACTAAATCCATAAGGAGATTTGGTTAGAATGCAAAAGACAAAATGGGATGGGAGACAAAAGCAAGTAAATCACCAACTACAAATATTTTTATTAAAAATGGGATTTTTTAATAAAGTAAAAACAAAAAAAATAAAATTAAATCCGAAGCAAAGAAAAGAAACAAAACAAAAAACAAATCAAGAACCATCTGAATTTATAGATTTACACCTTGAAATTATAAACAAAATAGATGAAGTAATCAAAAATAATGACCTACAAACGATAAAAAATGAATACCCATTAGAAAAAACAACACTTACACAAATTAGAAAACCATGGGCTAGAAAACCTACCGCTCCTCTATTAACAAGAGAAAATATCCAAAATAATAATATAAAAAACGATACATTATTTGAAGTGGAAAGAAAGTTATCTTTTAATCAAAATATTCAAAATAATGATTTAACATCTCTATCAAATAAAGTAACTTCTTTTGATGAACCATTAACTATTGAGAATATAGATTTTGTAGAAAAAATTGAAGATAACCCAAATTTATTAACAGGATTAGGTCTCTCAGATAGAAATGCAAATAAAACACAATCACAAAAATCAATTGATGCAACAATTACAAAAACAAGTTTAGAAAAAACCAAACATGAAATTGAAATAAGAAGACAGGAATTGCAAGAAGCTTTAAAAATCGCAAAACAAAAAGAAGAAGAACTAAAAAAGAAAGAAGAGGAAGAAAAGAAATTAGAAGAACTAAATAAAATAAAACAAAAAGAACTAGAGCAAGAAAAAATAAGAAAAGAAAAACAACGATTATTAGAACAAAAAAGACAAGAAAAAATAAATAAAATAAAACAAAAAGCATTAGAACAGGAAAATAAGGAAAAAGAAAAACAACGATTATTAGAAGAAAAAAGACAAGAAAAAATAAATAAATTAAAACAAATAAGACTAGAAAAAGAACAAGAAATAAATAAGAAATTAAAAGAAAAAGAAGAAAATGAAAAACTATTAGAAAAACAAGAAAAGATAACAAAAAAATTATTAGAAAAAAAGAAAGATCAAGAGGTAAAACAAGATATAAAAACGGAAAAATTAGAAAAAAAAATAATTCCAGAAATAACAACAATTGATATTTTAGACGAAGAAGTTGGACGAGCTCTAAAAATAATCGATAATCTTTTAGAAAAGCTTCCAGAAGATACAATATACGAATTTATTCATTCAAAAGATTTTGAAATATATGAAAGAGTTGTAAATAAATATACTAAAAAGTGATAATATATGGGATTAATAGAAAAATCAGAAGAAACACAAAACGAGGAAAAAATACAAGAAAAAAAACAATTAAAGAGTCAAATAATAACTGAAAAAACAAAAACCATAGATATTAATTCAATACCAAAAAAAGATGATACTAAAGGACTTTTACAAAAAGTAAATTTATTAAAAAAACATATATTCGACAAGCAAAACTGTGAAATAATAGTAATAGAAAAAGGTCTTGGATATAATGGACTAGCAACTAGACGAATACTTCAAGATAGATACAATAAAGAATATCTTTATGAAATTCAAGAACCTATTTTAACAGATGTTGAAAAAGAGATAAAAAAAGAGCTTGCCCATTTATTCAAAATGCTTGCAGATATAAATATAAGCAATACGACTGAAGAAGAAAAAAAGAAGTTTTTAAAAGAAACTCTAGATCAAATTATTATAGATAATGATATTGATTTATCTGGTAGAAAAATAATTAAAAAGGATGAAAATAAAAATAATGAAAAAAAGCCATTGTTTTCTAAAAAAACAAAAGAAGAATTACAAAAACAAAAACTACTTGAAAAACAAAAAAAGATAAAGAAATTAGAAGAAAAAAAGAAAAAAATAAAATTAATTTCGTTAACAAAAGATAATAAAAAGAGCAAAACAAATAAACAAGAGTTAACAGAGGAAGAAAAAAAAATAAAGGAAAAAATTTATTATCATCTGTTCAGAGATTTTCTAGGATACAATAAAATAGATATATTAATGAGGGACGATGGAATAGAAGATATATCATGTGATGGACACAATCTTCCAATTTTTATTTATCATAAAAAATATGATGCAATACGAACAAATGTAAAATTTGATGACGAAAAAGAATTAAATAATTTTGTCGTTCGTCTAGCACAAATAAGTGGTAAGCAAATAAGTATCTATTCACCAATAGTAGATGGAAAACTACCAGATGGATCACGTCTACAGACAACACTTGCTAGAACTGTTACAAAGCCATCAACTTTTACAATACGTAAATTCAAAGAAAAACCACTAACACCAATAGATCTGATTGGTTTTCAATCAATTTCACTAGACATGGCAGCCTACTTTTGGTTAGTTATAGAAAAGGGTGCATCAATATTATTTTGTGGAGGAACTGCAAGCGGAAAAACAACAACCCTAAATGCACTATCACTCTTCATACCAGAGCAACACAAAATAGTAACAATAGAAGATACAAGAGAAATAAGTTTACCACATAAAAACTGGATAGCCGGAACTACACGTCAAGGATTCTCAACAACAGATGAAAAAACAGGTAAAGATATCGATATGTTTGATCTTATACGTGCTGCATTACGTCAAAGACCCAAAGTAGTAATGGTTGGAGAAGTAAGAGGAAGAGAAGCATACAGTCTATTTCAGGCTATGGCAACAGGACATACCTCATACTCAACTGTACATGCAAGTGACATACATACACTTATACAAAGGCTAGAAAGTCCCCCAATAAACCTTCCACGTGCAACACTTACATCACTTGATATAATAGTTTTTCAAAACGCTATAGACATAGGTGGAAAAACTGTTAGAAGAACAACTAGTATAACAGAGATAGTAAAACTAGACTCAGATACAAACCAACTAATTTTTATGGAACCCTACAGATGGATATCAAAAACAGATGATCGATTTGAATCAACCGGTACTAGCAAAATACTTAATAATATAAGATTACAAAACGATTGGACAGAAGAACAATTAGAAAAGGAACTAGAAAA